>PVWI01000238.1 GCA_003003725.1 filamentous cyanobacterium Phorm 6
TTCATTGCTCCAATCCTCTTCTATCGACGGCTATGGGTAGCTGTCAACTGTCAACTGTCAACTGTCAACTGATGAACCGATCGCCTGTTTCGTCTTCCAGTTCGTCAACTGCGGTTTTGATGAAATTATCCACCAGCCAGTCGCGGGTACGCGAGAAATTGCTCTCCAATTCTAGGTAATGACTGCCTAATTTTGTTTTAAACTCTTTCGGGAAAATCTCTTTAGCCCCTAACAGATTTTTCCAACGAGTTAGCTGGCTGCTGTTGCGATCGGGAAAGCGGTTGTACAGATAGTCGATCGCGATCGCCTCAAGAATGTCCGCCCCCAGGATTTCCCGCCGTTTTAGCTCGTTTTCCAGCGTACCTTTCGACTGCTGAGTTAGATCGAGATGTTCGCCCATAGTTGGTTCAATCAACTTTTGAATCAGCCAGTTACCCGCACGGAAAAAATCGCGATCGAACTCCAAATAAATCGCGCCCAACAAAGCCTCAAAAGTCTCAGCTAAAAATCTATTGTACTCAATTTGGTCTGTTTCTTGACCACAACAAACACGCCAATTTAGTTCCTTCAAATTCAAACTTTGTGCAAATTCCGAGAGTTTTTGATTGTCTGCTAAACGAGATTTTAAAGTTGAGATAGCATCGCAATCTAGGTCGGGATATTCACGGTAGAGGCGATCGGTAACAACAGCACCAAAAATCGCTCCACCCAAGAGTGATAGCCGTTTGCGCTTAACTTCTTGCCCAGCATAACACTGGTTTTGGCTGCGATCGCCACGGCTACTCAAAGCAGTTTCCAGCAGTTCGGTATGCCAAAAGTCGGAAATCCCGATCGCCACTTTGGCTGCTTCAACATCTACTTTTTTGATTTTTATCTCTTCTAATTCCTCTTCACATTTTCCCCACTTTTCCAACCAATCACCGCCCGCATCTTCCACATACAAATCAACAAAATCTACCCCGTGATTCATCCAGTCATCCTGCATTTTTCTGGCTGCTTCCAGTTCTTCCCAGAGTTTGTGCAAGTTGTTTTCAACGGTGTTCGTACCTTGTACTGTCATAGTATTGATTTTGATGTAATTTTATTCCAAGAACTTCACCGCGATTCAATCAAATCTCAATTCAATTTAGACCTAGTTGCTAGTTATTTGACAAAATGGATTGTTTCAGTAAATATTCCCATTGCTTAGCCAGGAATTATGCAGCACCTGTTGTCTTTCATCATGTCAACAATCACCTAAAAACCTTTGTATCTCTCGTTTATAGCCGAGTCTCGATCCCCCTAAATCCCCCTTAAGAAGGGGGACTTTGAGTGCTTCCTGTCCCCCCCTTGCTTTCGGGGGGCTAGGGGGGATCGAGGGCCTCATACTCAAACAGCAGACTGGTGCTACGTTTAACATTAAATTGACGCCTGTTGCCGCAGTTTGCCAGACTCATCCCGGAAACAAAAAATGGGAGGACAAATCTTGGCGTAGCCTTCCCCTTCGCGGGAAGCAGTCTGAGGATTAGGTTTTTGGTATTGTCGAGAATTCTGGAATATGTAAGTTATTCAAAATTTCTTGTTCACCGATTTTTGAGCAGTCGGACTATTCTCAGGAGCAGATCGGGTTGATTTATGGAAATTTGAGGTAACGACCTGCGGGCAAATTATCACTATTATATAATGCAATGTTAACTAACTGGTTCAGGAAGTTTGCATCTTTGGTATCATAACTTAAAAATAGTCCTCTGTCAATCCCCCAGCCTTGAAGAGTTTGTTGCCATTTTTGATATTTTTGTTCAGAAAACTGATCGGAAAGAGTAGTAACTTGAATGCAGAGGGGCTGCTGTTGGCGGTTGCTAACGATCGAATCGGTGGCCATAGAAAGATCCGCAACGTAGCGATACAAAACACTGCCTTGACGTTCGACGATCCGGGTGGCGATCGCACGAATGACGCGATCGTCAGCCGGATCGAATTCGCCATTCTTGAGTTTTTGTTTCCAGATGTAAAATTTGCGATCGTTTTCCCTTATCCATTTAGGAAACAGATAGCTGTACCAATACCTTTCTCCCGGAGTCATTAACTCAAATGCTGCTTGTTGTTCTCTTTCCGAAGGTAGAGATTGAACCGCCAGCCAAACCTGAGAATCTCGGATAAGCTGTAGCAAAAAAGCCATCACAAATTTCTTAGCAGTTAGCGAACCGGGTTTAACATCTTTCACCCAGCGATTGATTTCATCCAATCTTCTCGCCAAACTCGGATCTATTGGATCTGCTTCGCTAATTAGGGAGTTGAGCTTATCCTTAATCTCTTGTGCTTGCAAACGACGACCTACTGTACAGACTAAAGCAGAATTGTGTGACACCTCGATTTTATTATAGAACCGCACCGAATTTTCACATCTCGTTAGACATCTCGAACAATTGTTCTGGCGCAGGCAGGATACCTGCCCTTAACTTTATTTGAGGAGATGTCTATTGAGTAGCTGCTGCCGAGTCCCGCAGACGCACGTACAATAAAACAACATAAACATCTATCAATGCATTAGCTAAACATATAAGTAGAAGAATTGTAATCTGAGCCACTAACCCTAGTGATCCCCAAAGCTCAGCTATTGCCAATTGTTGGATCAGATAGATTAATATGGCCCCCAATACTTTTGGTACAGTACCCACAAAAAACAGTAGAAAAATTGATCGACATATCAACCAGAAGCGTCCTTTAGTTATTTTCCAACTGCTGCTAACACTGTGCAGGGCCGAACTGTTATCAATGACGGTTCCATAGCATGAGAAAGTGAACCGAAATCCTACATAAGACCATAAAAATATTAGTAAAATTAAACCTAGAGCCAACAAAATAGACACAGGGTCACCAAGATTGTTACCCAAAATGAATTCCGGCCATCTTCCGCCTCCTGAGTTGAAAGATTCAAGCATAAACACAGGCAACACAGATATAAGGTTAGGAATATTAGCCAACATGAGTTGTAGTAATCTTCTGTTTGCTTGCTTGAAAGCTTCACCCACAGTTACTTCATTTCCTGTTAAATTTCGATAAAGGTAAAAAGCCAGGGTTCCACACAACAAAGGAAATGCCAAGAACCAGTAGATAATATTCAAAGCAATATCTCCTGAACCTAGCATTCTATTCAAAACAGCGACTATCAACAATTCAACAAAGTTTATAACCAACAGGAGAGCATATACAGAACCTATAGCAGCTAATGTTTCTCGCATCAAGCTTCGGACACTAATTCTTTGAGCTGTCATAATTTTCGATCCTGCTAACTAGCAAAAGTTGCTAACAATAATGTTAAATCATCATCGGTGCGTTCGGAGACTCGGGGCGATCGCAAAAATGACTCTAACTGCTCTTTCGCATCAGACTCTTCTTTCGCTTCCGCAGAAAACCGAAACAAAGGCGCAAAAAACGGCTGATGCGGCGTACCTTCCGGGATTTTGAGAGCTAGCATTTGCAAGCCATCGGAAAACACGGCTAAGTGTGGCAGTTTTTCCCGCAGTACCTGAAATTGCGCCGTTTCGATCGCATTTGGCGAAATCAAAAACACGGTTTCGTTGATGTATTCGCCGCAAGGAGGTATCGTAAGGGCGATCGCATTTCCCGCACTATCACCCGCCACCGCCGCACCATCGCCAATTTGAGCAACCGCGATCAATTCCGGCGTCGCCACAACCGCAATTAAAGTGCAAGCTAAATCCCTCGCCGCCACTTCGCGAGTTGCCGCTTCCGCTTCCACAGCCGCCCGCGCAACTTGCAGGGAAGCTGTGAAAAATACCTGCCATTCGTCGTCACTTTCTGGCTGCAAATCCTGCTGGCAAATCGTTTCCACAACCGCTTCTACAGCAATTTTTGCTCCAACTTCCGCAAGTACAGCCGAGCCCGCGCCATCAGCAACTGCTGCCACCAAAACACCGTTAGGTAAGACACGCCAACAGTGGGCATCTTGACAGGGTTGCGATCGTTTTTCGTGGCTAGTACCAGTCACAGATGCTGCTACAACTTGCCAATTAGTCAATAGTCCCGAGTCATTAGTCATTAGTCATTAGTTATTAGTCTGTGGTCAATAGTCAATAGTCATTAGTCCCCAGTCATTAGTCATTCGTCATTTGTGCTGTTCCAGTTCGCGAATTTTATCATTAGTTATTAGTCACTATAAGCAGGAGGGTATCGAAATTGAGTTGTTTAATAAGCAAACAGCAAACCATCCTTAGTTCGTGTATGTAGCTTACCAATCATTATCCTCAATCATTAGTTGGCATTCATTGCTTTAGAGTAACTTTTACCGAATTTATTGCTAACAACTAACAACTAATGACTAATGACCAATGACCAATGACTAATGACCAATGACCAATAACTAAACAGTTCCCCATCCGGGCGGCGGTAGTGCAACTTGTTCATCAATTTTTGAGTGAGAAACTCTCTGCATACTAGCCGACAGCCAGATGAACATCTCTCGAAAATCTAATCCTCTCAATTTTACAGGCGTGCGCTCGACAATTTCTGCGAGACGAGCGATATTAGCACCTTCGACTCCGACTGCAAAAAAAGCCACGCGTTTGTTAGTTTCTTCCTCTCTAATGCGCTGTGCGGCTATTTCCACAACATCGTCTGATTCGCCTTGAGGTTCGCCGTCGGTAATCATAAATACCCACGGGCGGTAGTAGGTAATGCCGTTGTTGCGGTATTCCGATTTGCGGGCGGCAATGGTATCTAGTGCTAGCTGAATGCCGGCGCCCATGTGGGTTTGTCCTTGAGCTGTCAGCAGCGGTGTCTCGAATTGGTCTGCGGTTACAAAGTCTTGCACGACTTTGATCTGATTGTCAAATGAAATAATCGCGACTTCGACTCGCTTTTTAGCTAGTTCGTCTTTAATTAGGTCATTCCTAAAGACTTCCAATCCCTCATTTAAGGCATCTATGGGTGCGCCTTGCATGGAGCCCGAGGTGTCCAGCAGGAGGACGCAGGGACACCGTGGCTCTGGGTTTTCGGCAAATTCTACGGCTTCGTCTAGTCTCATGGTTCGGGGTTGACCTTGGAGTGGCTCGGTTTCTAGGTTTGTTACTTTATAGCAGAAGGAAGAAGGAAGAGTTGACAGTTGACAGTTGACAGTTGACCGAAGTCATTAGTCATCAGGAAGAAGGCTTTAGTTATCTAGGAGATTGGGAAAAAGCCACCGCATGGGTTTGGATCGTTAATAACGTCCTCATCGTCTCGATCGCATTTTACCATTTCCGTGAAATATAGCGTGTCAAATATCAGCGAGGGCGATGGCTTACGCCCCGCTACGCTACGATCTTTTGTTCATCCGCGCTCATCCGCGTTCATCTACGGTCAAAAAAACAGATTTATTCCTGGCTGTGCTAATATCGACTAATAGTATTCCTGCAAAATAAGGATAAATCTTATGATTGCAACAGCCACACAAAAAATCACTTTTGACCAATTCCTCGTAGAATGTCCCGAAGATGGACTCTATGAACTGGTCAATGGAGAAATTGTAGAAATGAATTCCACCAGAAATCATGGTGATGTTGCTAATGTCTTGTTATTTGACTTCAATGATGAAATTCGGCGACTAAATTTGAATTATGTAGTCAACATTATAGCCGTTATCAGAACTGTAACTAAAGCTGGAGTCGAACAAGGGCGGAGACCAGATGTCAGCGTGATTGATCGCGATTTATGGCGATCGAACCGTTCTGGTTATGCTGCTTTGCGTGAACCAATTCAATTGGCAGTCGAAGTAACATCAACAAATTGGGATGACGATTACATTGATAAATTGGACGAGTATCAGCGCCTCGGAATTCCTGAGTATTGGATTGTCGATTATTTAGCAATTGGTAGTAGGGAATTTCTGGGAAATCCCAAAGTTCCAACTATATTTGTCCACCTTTTGGATGCAGACGGTAACTATCAAACAACTGCGTTTAAGGGTAGCGATAGAATTGTGTCGCGGACTTTTCCAGAATTAACGCTGACAGCCGAACAGGTGATGAATATTTAAATTAGGTTAATGGAGCTAACTCTGTTATTATATATGAAAAATTACTAAAAATATGAAATCTATTTCCGAACAAAAATCTATTAGTCCTTGGAATTACAAACCTTGGTGGTGTCAGCCTTGGTCGATTCTTTTGACTGGAACGAGTCTGATTTCCGGTAGTTGGTTTTTGCTAAAAACTGTTTGGATAACTGTTTTAGTCGCGATTCCTTTATTAGCTTGGATGGGCTTTTTCTTATTGCTTTGGCCGAGATTGATGCTGTCTAGCGGTGCTTTAGATTCTGATTCAGATTAAGTTTTGGTAGTGCATTTGTAGGATGCGCACTGCGCACCGGTTGAATTTGTAACCCACATTTAACACCGATTGACTTTCTGTGGGTGTGCACCGCGCACGGGTTGATTTTACAACCCACATTTCAAACCAGTTGAATTTGTCGCAGTGCACACCCTACTCAACCGGTGCGCAATGCACACCCTACAGTGGGTAAGGTGCGCAGTGCGCACCCTACAATCACCTACATTTGCGGGTAATAGTCTTGAATTGCTTTCACTTCCATCGGGTGAGATTTGAGCGATCGAATTCCCGCTGCTGTGGCCTTAGCACCGGCTATTGTAGTAATAATCGGGATTTTGTAAGTTAAAGCTGTGCGGCGGATGAAGATTCCGTCAGCGCGGGATTCTTCGCCGGAAGGTGTGGTAATAATTAGTTGGATATTCTCATTCTTGATCGAATCCAACAAATTTGGCCGCCCTTCATGCAGCTTCAATACCAAATCTACGTCTAAACCTTGCTCTAGCAAAACTTTCCGTGTGCCGTGGGTTGCTACTATTTTGAAACCCAATTCCAAGAATTCCTTGATAACTGGGACTACTGCTAGTTTATCCCGATCGCGCATCGAAACCAACACAGTTCCCGACAACGGCATCACTTGGCCTGCACCGAGTTGAGCTTTGGCGAAGGCTTTGCCAAAATCTGTGTCAATTCCCATGACTTCGCCAGTCGATCGCATTTCCGGCCCTAACAATGTATCAGTTCCTGGGAACTTAGCAAATGGTAGCACAGCCTCTTTCACGGAAACATGAATTGGTACAATCTCCTTAGTAAAACCTAAAGCTTCCAGAGTTTGGCCAGACATGACTCGCGACGCCATTTTTGCCAGGGGAACTCCGATTGCTTTGGATACAAAAGGTACTGTGCGAGAAGCCCGCGGGTTAGCTTCCAAAATGAAAACTTGTTCCCCTTGAACGGCAAATTGAATGTTCATCAACCCGATCACTTTTAGCGATTTTGCTAACTCTATAGTCCAGCGGCGGATTGTGACTAAAGCAGCGTCGGGAAGCGTTTGGTAAGGGATAGAACAAGCCGAGTCGCCGGAGTGAATACCCGCTTCTTCGATGTGTTCCATAATACCGCCGATGGTGACATTGCCCGTAGAATCTGCGATCGCATCTACATCAACCTCGATCGCATTTTCCAAGAACTTGTCAATTAAAATCGGATGCTCCGGTTCTACCAGCACGGCATAAGTCATGTAACGTTCCAATTCCGTATCGGAATAAACAATTTCCATGCCCCGCCCGCCCAACACGTAACTCGGCCGCACCACCACCGGATAACCGATCCGCCCAGCTACTATCAAAGCATCCTCATAACTGCGCGCCAAACCGTTAGCGGCTTGCTGAATATCCAACTGTCGCAGAATCTTTTCAAATCGCTCCCTGTCTTCAGCAGCATCAATAGAATCCGGCGAAGTTCCCCAGATTTTTGTTTGTACGTCGGGATGATTTTCGAGAGCCTTTTGTAAAGGAATCGCCAATTTTAGCGGCGTTTGTCCGCCAAATTGAATGATTACTCCTTCGGGATTTTCTGCCTCGATGATGTTGAGAACATCTTCTTTTGTTAGCGGTTCAAAATAAAGGCGATCGCTCGTATCGTAATCTGTCGAAACCGTCTCCGGATTCGAGTTGACCATAATTGTCTCAAACCCGTCCTCCCCTAGGGAATAAGCAGCGTGACAGCAACAGTAATCAAACTCAATTCCCTGTCCGATCCGGTTCGGCCCACCGCCTAAAATCATCACTTTGCGCTTAGTAGAAGGCAAAACTTCCGACTCTGGAGCAAGACTGTGACCGACTGGGGAAATCTTCTTTTCTTCATCGCCCAGATCCCAAATTGCCGCTCCCGCTTCGTAGGTGGAATAGTAATAAGGTGTAAACGCTTCAAATTCAGCGGCACAGGTATCAACTGTTTTGTAAATCGGTATTACGCCTAACTGTTTGCGGTAGGCGCGGACTTCATCTTCTGATGTTTTAGTAGCGTAAGCAATTTGGCGATCGCTAAATCCCAACTGCTTTACTTCAAACATTGTCTCTTTTGTCAACTCTTTGAGCGCCGTCCGTTTCAAGAACTTCTCGGCTTCGAGCAATTCCTGCATTTTATCCAAAAACCAGGGGTCAATTGCTGTGAGCTCGAAGATTTCTTCCACCGACATTCCCATCATCATCGCGTGGCGAGCTGTAAAAATGCGATCGGGATTTGGTGTGCGCAATCCAGCGCGGATTTGTTCCAAACTCGGCAATTTTTCCGGTTTGTCGCACCCGAAACCTGCGCGCCCAGTTTCCAATCCCCGCAGCGCTTTTTGGAAAGATTCGTTGAAGGTTCGCCCGATCGCCATTACCTCTCCAACTGACTTCATTTGCGTCGTCAGAGTCGGTTCAGAGCCGGGGAACTTTTCAAAGGCAAATCGGGGAATCTTCGTCACCACATAGTCAATTGTCGGCTCAAAAGACGCGGGAGTTTTCTTGGTGATATCGTTGGAAATTTCGTCTAGGGTATAACCTACCGCTAATTTTGCCGCCATTTTGGCGATCGGGAAACCGGTTGCTTTTGAGGCTAAGGCGGAGGAACGAGAAACCCGGGGATTCATTTCAATGACAATGAAATCGCCGTTGACTGGATTGACGGCAAATTGAATGTTAGAACCGCCGGTTTCAACTCCGATTTCGCGGATGATTTTAATCGAAGCATCTCGCAGGCGCTGATATTCTTTGTCGGTGAGAGTTTGGGCTGGTGCGACGGTAATCGAATCGCCCGTGTGCACGCCCATCGGGTCGAGATTTTCGATCGAACAAATAATCACTACATTATCTGCTAAATCCCGCATCACTTCCAGTTCGTACTCTTTCCAACCGATCAAAGATTGTTCGATCAAAATTTGCGATACGGGACTCGCGTCAACACCACCTTGCGCCATTTCTTCAAACTCTTCTTGATTGTAAGAAATGCCGCCTCCTGTACCGCCCATTGTAAAAGCAGGACGAATAATTAACGGGTAACTGCCGATTTGGTGGCCGATTGTTTTGGCTTCTTCGAGATTGTTAGCAATTCCCGAAGGACAAACGGCGACACCAATTCGCGCCATCGCTTCTTTAAATAACAGTCGGTCTTCTGCCATTTCAATTGCTGGCAATTTAGCACCAATTAACTCGACGTTGTACTTTTCTAAAACGCCATTTTTAGCGAGTGCAACTGCTAAATTGAGCGCTGTTTGACCGCCCATTGTCGGCAAAATTGCTTCAGGTCTTTCTTTAGCGATGATTTGTTCGAGGATGGCCGGCGTTAGAGGTTCGATGTAAATGCGATCGGCCGTTTCGGGATCGGTCATAATTGTGGCAGGGTTGGAATTCACCAGCACTACTTCATAACCTTCTTCTCGCAAAGCTTTGCAAGCTTGCGTCCCCGAATAGTCGAACTCACACGCTTGGCCGATCACAATTGGGCCGGAACCAATGAGAAGAATCTTTTTTAAGTCTTGACGACGGGGCATAGGTTCGTAATTGGTAATTGGACAAGATTAATGATTAACTCGACATTTTGCACCAATTTCCAGCAGTCGGAGACTGAACCTCGCAACTTTCGCAGCGAGGGGAACCCCGACCGCGAAGAGTTCGATCGCAAAATGGTGCAAGATATCATCAAGTCCAAACTATTTTAATTGTTGTTGGTAATATCGTGTCGCATAATACAAATCGCGTGGTAAAATTCTGTCAGTTTTAGGCTGCTGCTGGATTAACCTGATGTACAAGGCTTTTGAGTCGATCGCGATAGATATTCCAGCCAGATAAATATTTTCATGAGAAACAGGCATCCTACCTGTTCCACCACAGATGAATCAATCCATTTTAGATTTTAGATTTTGGATTTTGGATTGAAGAATTGAAAAATTGGGAATTTTCCCCATCTTGCCC
>PVWI01000239.1 GCA_003003725.1 filamentous cyanobacterium Phorm 6
GGGGAATACGGCATTGAAATTTACAATTTTAATGCCCAACAGCCAGCTTTTACACACATTTACTTACTTACAGCAAAATTTGAATAGCATATTTCACGAAAAATGTCAAGAATTATTTTAAACCGTAAGTTGCAGCGAATAGGGCGATCGGGTTCGGTTATCTCGCATCGCAGCATCTAGCCAGTGAGAAAAATTCAAGCGATGATGGAACAGAGAGCAAAAAAAGTTCTCGAATTGCATGAGTCTGTTTGCATGAGTATGGTGAAGTTGAGTTGCAGTTAAAACCAGCAGGGAATTTAAAACCTTAAGGAAAAATGTAGAATCTTGACCTTAAGACAGAGGTTTTAGCCCTTTACGATCCTCAAAATTGGGAATAATATTGAGAAAAGTAAACTTAATTTCACTTCGCCTTGAACTAGCCGTTAAAGCTAGGGAGTTACCGAAAATCGACGGGGATTACTGGATTTTCCAGCGAAAAAGTAATCCCAAACCACAAGCTTCTACCGATCGTCACCGATACACAGAAGGGGAAATATCCCCCCTATCGCAGTCTCGATCCCACTTACAAGAGTGGGACAGGGTATCACCAACTTTTTATCTGTTGTTACAAGGAGTGCAAAACTCACCCATGTCCACCACAACCGCCAAAACCAAAACAGTGAAAGCCGATCGCACGAGCAGTCGGCCATACTCCTCAACGGATACGGTTCGTACCTATCTGCACGAGATCGGTCGAGTACCTCTGCTAACCCGAGAAGAAGAGATTATTTTCGGGAAGCAGGTACAGCAAATGATGAAATTAATCGAAGCAAAACAAGCACTTGCTAAAGAATGGCAGCGCGATCTGACGAATGAAGAGTGGGCTGCGGAAATGGAGTTGACGGAAGCCGAACTGAGCCGGATATTGCAAATAGGACGGCGCGCCAAGAAAAAGATGATTGAAGCGAATTTGCGCCTAGTAGTTGCGATCGCCAAAAAATATCAGAAACGCAACATGGAATTCTTGGATTTAATTCAAGAAGGCACTCTCGGTTTAGAACGAGGAGTCGAAAAATTTGACCCGATGCGCGGATACAAATTTTCTACCTATGCGTACTGGTGGATTCGGCAAGCAATCACCCGCGCGATCGCTCAACACGCCCGCACCATTCGATTACCAATTCACATCACCGAAAAACTCAACAAAATCAAAAAAGTGCAGCGAGAACTCACCCAGCAATTGGGCCGTTCTCCTTCCCCTGCGGAAATTGCCACCGCCCTAGAACTGCAACCTTCCCAAATTAGGGAATACCTGCTGATGGCAAGACATCCAGTTTCTTTGGACTTGCGCGTAGGAGACAACCAAGATACCGAACTGCAAGAACTCTTAGAAGACGAAACAGCATCTCCAGACAACTACATTACTTCGGAATTGCTGCGGCAAGACCTCGATACTTTGATATCAGAACTTACCCCCCAGCAACGAGATGTGATTGTTCTCCGCTTCGGTTTGGAAGACGGCACCGAAATGTCTCTGGCAAAAGTCGGAGAACGGCTCAATCTCAGCCGAGAACGAGTGCGACAGCTAGAACATCAAGCCCTCGCCCACCTGCGGCGCCGCCAATCTCAAGTCCGAGAATACTTAGCGAGTTAGTTACTCAAAGAGTTGAGATTTTCCCCAAAATCTCAACTCTTTTTTTTTGTGCAAGCACCCATCGCGAGGACTGTTTGCTTTGAGGCAGGGGTTTCAATCCTTGGCAGACTATGGGTTGTACCTTAAGTATATGTAGGGTGTGTCGCCATCGATAATATCTAAAAAAGAGTAAAAATCGGCGTTGCTGATTTGGAGTATGATTTGCCTCGGAAATTTAGAGGAGGGGCAATTCATGAATTGCCCCTCCTCTAAATTTCCGGGATTGCCTTCGCTAGGTGAATCATGCCTAAATTCAGCAACGTCTAAAAATCTAATAGCGACGAACCTTACAGATTGGGTGGACGAAACAACCCTCCGTTTCACTCCGCCCAACAATAAAATTGTTGCAACATTTTTGATCGCATGGTATAACTTCCACAAGTTTGTGGGATGGGCGTCCCGCCCGTCCCACGTCCCACAAGAGTTTTATTGATTTTTGACACACAATTTAAATGTAGAACAGCTTATAACCCAATATGGTTTACTTAACACTATTTATGCGCCGGAGATCCCCCTAAATCCCCCTTAAGAAGGGGGACTTTGAGAGCATTCTTGTCCCCCCCTTTTTCAAGGGGGGTTAGGGGGGATCTGTCTTAAGTGAACCGTATTGGCTTATAACCCAATATGGTTCACTTAAGAGGGCGGGTTTTGCCTTGATACATTCGATTATTTCATAAATTCTGAGCCCAAGCCGCCCCTACCGCCTTATGGTTGACTTAAGAAATTCGTCAAAAAGCCTTAAGTAAACCGTATTGAGTTATAACCAGAGACTTACTGCCGGAATGCTTCGCCCTTACACTCATTGAGATGCACCCGATATCGTTTGTGTAAATGTCATTTACAAGCCCCGGAATTTTAATTAATAAGATGTGGTTGCCAACGGAATTAATATTAATTGTTTACCCGTATTCAAAAATTTTCGGAATTAATATTAATTGTGTACCCGTACTCAGGAACTTTTTTTCGCCCGATCTCAGCATCAAGTTAAACCCGTTAAACTAAAAAGGTCAAAGACTCAAAACAATTAACTTCCCACGAGGGCAATTGCTTGATCCTATGCCTATTAATCCCCTCAACCACCGAGTTGCCAAACTTTTCAGCAAGCTTCCCCTGCGAACCGTTCTGATTGTTCCCTTTGTTTTGCTAACCGTCAGCGCCGTCGCGCTAGTCGGCTTTCTTTCTTTCAAAAGTAGTCAGGAAACGATCGAGGATCTAGCGTATCAGTTAATCGAACAAGTCGGAGAGCGTACCCGCGATCGCCTCACCGATAATTCTAGGCTCTCGGAAATTAGCACTTTTTTGACCCGCCTGCATTTCTCTCCGTCGGGACAGACTTTTATTATCGATCGATCGGGCAATTTGGTTGCCACATCCACCCCAGAAACGCCTTTTGTGAAGCAGCCAAAAAAGCAACCGACGCCATTGCTACCCACCAACAGCCAGGATATCAGAACGCGAGATATTGCTCGGCAACTCACCAACCGCTTTGGCAACTTGCGCACCCTGCAAACAGCCCAGCAATTTACGCTGACGAGTAAGGGTTCTCGGCAATTTGTGCGCGTCACTCCCTATCGAGATGCGCGTGGCTTGGATTGGTTGATTGTGGTGGTGGTGCCAGAGTCGGATTTCATCACTCACATTCAAGCGAATACCCGCAATACATTGTGGTTGTGCGCGGGTACGCTGGTGTTGGCAAGTGCGATCGGATTGTTGACTTCCCGTTGGGTGACAAAACCCATTTTGCGCTTGAATACCGCCGCCAAAAATCTAGCAAAAGGCGAATGGGATCAACCTTTAGAAATTAGACGCTGCGATGAAGTCGGAGAACTCGCCAATTCCTTCAATTTAATGGCAGCGCAACTACAAAAGGCTTTTGCAGAACAAAAATCTTTAACTGAAGCTTTAGCGCAGAGCGAGAGCCAACTGAAGCAATTTATCGAAGCCGTACCAGCCGGGGTATCTATCCACGATACGTCGGGTAAAGTCATCTACTTAAACGAAACTGCCAAGCGTTTGCTTTGCCTAGAAACTATCCCCGAAGCGACTTTACAAGAAATTGTAGAAGCTTATCAAATCTACCGCCAAAACCAGCCCTATCCAACTGAAGAAATCCCAGCCTTCCGAGCGCTGCTGGGTGAAACGGTGTTAATTGACGATTTAGAAGTTCATCGAGATGGGGAAATTATTCCTTTTGAGGTGCGCGCCACACCAATTTTTGACGGAGGCGGCAACATTATTTATGCGATCAATGCTTTTGCTGACATCTCAGGGCGGAAACAATCAGAAAAAATCTTAACTGACTACAATCGCACTTTAGCAGCCGAAGTTGCTGAACGTACCTGCGCCTTAGATCGTGCTAATGAACTATTACAGTATGAAGTTGCCGATCGCAAATTGATCGAAGAAAAACTTTGCAGTTCGACCGAGCAAGTCCTGAAAATATTCGAGTCGATCGCAGATATCATACTAATTTTTGAGCCCCAACAAAAAACTATCCAAATTATACCCAGTAAAGGAATTTTTCAATATAACTATCACACGAATCAAATCGACTCCATCATCGAACAATTTTTTCAGAACGAAAGCGAGGAGATTTATTTTGCTCAAGTTCGAGAGGCATTGGCAACCCAACAAACTATTAGTTTTGATTACAGTATGCGGATTAATAACCAAGAAGTTTGGTTTGCTGCTAAAATTTCACCATTGTCCGATCGCTCTGCGGTTTGGGTAGCCCGTGATATTAGCGATCGCCAGTTAGCCGAAGCCCGACTGCTGGAAGCCCAAAAAATTGCCCATATTGGTAGTTGGGAATACGATATAGCCCAAGCTACAAGCACTTGGAGTCAAGAACTCTATCGTATGTTCGAGCTCGCTCCAACTCAAAAACCGCTCGCAACCGCACAATTAATCGAGCGTTTTCATCCTGAAGATCGATCGCCCTATCTGACAATGCTTGAGGAGCGATGTATCCACAAAAAAAGCTTTGAACTCGATCTGCGGCTGATCCGCAGAGATGGCTCGCTCACTTACATGGAAGTCAGAGGGAAACCAGTTTTTGATCAAACAGGGCAGTTGATCCGTTGGTTCGGCACTGTCTTGGATATTACCGCTCACAAACAAGCCGAGTCAGCTTTGCGGGAAAGCGCCCAGCGGGAACAAGCGATCGCCCGATCGATCGATCGCATCCGTCACTCCTTAGATATTGACACAATCTTCGCAACCACAACCTCGGAATTGCGAGAAACCCTCAAGTGCGATCGAGTCGCTATCTATCGTTTCAATCCTGATTGGAGCGGCGAATTTGTTGCCGAGTCAATGGGGGAGGGCTGGACATCTCTGATCCAAAAACAATCGAACGATTCTGATTGGTCAAACAATCTTTTGGAAGACTCTAGCTGTACAGTAAAAATGCTCCAAACCTACAGAGAACCAGTGCGAGATACCTATCTACAAAGAAATCAAGGCGGTATGTACGATCGAGGCGTTGCTTACCGTATAATTGAAGACATATACACCGCTGGGTTTAGTCCTTGTTACCTGCAACTATTAGAAAAATTTCAAGCTAAATCCTACATTATTTCACCCATATTATGTGGCATTCAAATGTGGGGTTTGCTCGCCAGCTATCAAAATTCTGGGCCCCGTACTTGGCGCGAAGCAGAGATCAATATTGCGCTGCAAATTAGCACTCAACTCGGAGTAGCCTTACAACAAGCTCAATTGCTCGAAGCCACTCAACAGCAAGCAGTACAACTCCAACAAACCGCCTGGGCAGCAGAATCAGCCAACCTCGCGAAAAGCACTTTTTTGGCCAACATGAGCCACGAATTACGCACCCCTCTCAACTCAATTCTAGGATTCTCCCAATTGATGCAGCGAGCAACAAACCTCAACCGCGAACAACAGGAAAATCTCCACATCATCAACCGCAGCGGAGAACACTTGCTAACTCTGATTAATCAAATATTAGATTTAGCCAAAATAGAGGCGGGACGCATTACCCTCAACCCAACAGACTTTAAATTAAGCAGCCTGCTAAACGAGGTAGAAGAGATGTTCCAACTTCAGGCGCGGGAGCAACAATTGGAGTTAATATTTAGCTGCTATAGCGATATTCCCCAATACGTGCAAACCGATGAAATTAAATTGCGCCAAGTTTTAATTAATCTACTTTCTAACGCCATTAAGTTTACGAAAGAGGGAGGAATTGCGGTAAGAGTAAGTTGGGTTATGGAGCCTAAAAATCAGCAATTACCAATCAATTACAAATTACATTTTGAAATAGAAGACACCGGCTGCGGCATGGCGAGTGATGAGTTAGATCAGCTTTTTCAAGCCTTTGTCCAAACCAAAACAGGGGAAAGAGCTCAGCAGGGAACAGGCTTGGGGCTGGCCATCAGTCAAGAGTTTGTCAAGCTGATGGGTGGCATGATCACTGTGCGCAGTCAAGTAGGGCGCGGCACTACCTTCGCCTTTGATATCCCCGTCAGCGCGGTTGAGGCGGCGGACATTCAACTGGTACAGCCGCCGCGTCAGATAATAGCCCTCGAACCCAATCAGCAGCGCTATCGGATCTTGATTGTGGACGATCGCGAGGACAACCGCAAACTGCTGATCAAAATCCTTGCAGCCTTTGACTTTGAACTCAAAGAAGCCAGTAATGGTGTAGAAGCCATTGAAATGTGGTCGAGTTTTGAGCCACACTTAATTTTTATGGATATGTGGATGCCCATGATGGATGGACATGAAGCTACGCAACGTATCAAAGACACAATTAAAGGTCAAGCTACCGCCATTATTGCCGTCAGTGCCGCTAACGCCGAGGAAGCGCGAACCGTTACTACATCAGATGATTGCGATGACTTTATCCACAAACCCTTTCGAGATACAGAAATCTTTGCCACGCTGCACAAACATCTCGGAGTGCGTTACATTTACGATGAACCGGAGAATGTGCCGGAGCCAACTCCAATCGAGGCTCCCACTTCAGAGACTATCGCAGCTTTACCAGCGGATTGGCTGGCTGCTTTAGAGAAAGCTACAATTGAGTGCGATTTAGAATTGATTCTCAATCAAATTGAGCTAATTCGCGAATTAAATGACTCTTTAGGTAGCGCTCTAGCTGCATTAGCTAACGAGTTTCAGTTTAATCAAATACTAGCTCTCATCCATCCCGAAACGAAATAGCAATGATATTAGATAAGGTTCGTAGTGAGGACTACAGTCCTCATTAAACTTTGAATACTAAAGTCAATACAGTTCACTTAACGCTTTTTTGTCATTGCGCTTCGGGAAAGCAATCGCAGTATATTTTTGTCACATAGTTTTGCCTATCGGATTATCTTAAGTGAATCGTATTGAGCCTAAAATCATCATTACAAACCTACAAAGGTTGTTTAAAATAATAGCAACCGCGCCCGAAGCGGAGGAGGTTCATAATTGCTGATATCCTTGCAGAAGATGGCTTCTTCCTTCTCTCGCGACGATAACTAAAAGCTTCCTTCTTACTTCTTCCTTCTTCCTTCTTCCTTCTTCCTTCTTCTAAAGATATGAATTACCAAACAACTCCCATGTTAAAAGGGAATATTTTAATTGTTGATGATGTTCCGAATAATTTGCACCTTTTATCTAAAATACTCTCGAAGCACGGCTACAAAACGCGCACCGCACCCGACGGTCAACTAGCTCTAAGGTCTATCGAATCAACTCCTCCTGACTTAATTTTGCTGGACATCATGATGCCCGGTATGGACGGCTACACAGTCTGCAAAGAGTTGAAAGCTTCTGCCACAACTAAGGACATTCCGGTTATTTTTATCAGTGCTTTAAATGAAACGTTAGATAAAATCAAAGCCTTTGAAGTTGGCGGTATAGATTATATCACCAAACCGTTTCAGGAACAAGAAGTTTTGGCCCGCGTCTCAAATCAACTCATGCAGCGCCAGTTGTTCCAGCAAACACAATCCTACGCCCAACAACTCGAACAAACTTTAACTGAACTCAAGAAGACTCAAGCTCAGTTAATACAAAAAGAAAAAATGGCTTCTTTAGGTCAACTAGCCGCAGGAATTGCTCACGAAATTAACAATCCTGTCAACTTTATCTCCGGCAATATTGGTATGGCTGCTGACTATGCACGAGATTTGGTTCGCCTCGTCAAATTGTACCGACATTACTACCCGCACCCCGTGGCAGAAATTGTCTGCGAATTGGAAAAAATTCAACCCGACTTCATTGCAGAAGATTACCCAAAACTGCTGAATTCGATGAAAGATGGTGCTTCTCGAATTAGCGATATTGTGCTGTCTTTTCGCAACTTCTCCCGCCTTGGTCAAGAAAAGTGCAAGCCAGTGAATATTCATGAAGGCATTGATAATACTTTAGTTATTTTGCAACATCGGCTCAAGGAAGCAAACAATATCGGTGATATTGAGGTCATCAAACACTACACTCAACTGCCAAAAGTCACCTGTTATGCCAGTCAGTTAAATCAGGTGTTCATGAACCTGCTAACTAATGCTATTGATGCCCTGGAAACTCAACCTTCTCCTCGAAAAATTACCATCAGCACTGCACTAAGTTCTGACTCAGAACCTGCGCTGCACAATCCAGATTCAAAATTCGCAATTCAAAACAATCAATCGGTTGTTATTCACATTGCCGATAACGGTTGTGGGATCAGCGAGGCAGTGCACCACCGAATATTTGACCCATTTTTTAGCACGAAGCCTGTCGGCAGCGGTACTGGATTAGGGTTGGCTATCAGTCACGATATTATAGTGGAAAAACACGGAGGTAAAATCAGTTGTATTTCTGCTCTTGGCGGGGGGACAGAGTTCATTTTGCAGATTCCGATATCTGTTATGGCAGTTGACGGTTGACAGTTGACAGTTGACAGTTGCACAGTACGGGAATCAAACTATTTATGCTTGACTGGTATCGGCTCTATTTATGAGGTTATTTATGTCTGCGCCCGATGCGGCGGTTGCTATAAATTTTTAAATGTTATAAGTTCGTAGTCAGGAATAAAGTCCTGAGAGAAAGAACTTTAGTCCTCAATACAAAAAGGTTTGTAGTGAGGACTTTAGTCCTGAGAGAGAGGACTTAATTCGTGACTGCAAACAGGGTAGATTGTGTGGAATTAGCCTGAGAGCGTAGTTACTTTAAATCCAGCAATCCGCTAGTTTTCAGCTTGGGATTAAACCGGATTTCTTCAGTTACACCGCGAACTTTCAGCAGTGATAAAATTTCATTTTCCACCCGGCGCGCTACATTCTTTAACAATTTATCTTTGGCAAGTTCATCGGCGACAATACCTTCATAATTTGCGATTTCTTGGGCAGTCATCACGGTTTTGGTGTCGATGGGATCGTTCCATTTTGCAGCAGCATCTGCACCGTTGCCCTGGGGCTGGGAACCGTTTTCGGCAATCCAACTCGATCGAATGCTTTCTAGTATAGTGCGGCTGGGCTTCTCAATAGTTTGGACTTTTAGCCAGTAGCAATGTTCGGGTTGGCGTACCAAATGCTGTTTGAGGCTGAGGTAAGTATCGCGGGAATAGCCGACAAATTGCAGCACTTTCTCTTGGTCAAAAATTGCGTAGACGCCGATTTTCCCCTGGATAAATTCGGGCAATTTCCCTTCTGAGTCAATGTAGGGAATGAATTCTAAGCTGGCGAGAGGGTGAATGTCTTCTGTCATCCGATTTTAGATTTTAGATTTTAGATTTTAGATTAAACCACAGATGAACCAGCTTTTAACTAATTCTTAAAAACTCGATAAACGGCACAGAGGCGGCTGGGTTTAAATATTTTGGCTTGAAACATGAAATTGGGCGGGACGTTGACGATCGCAAAATCGCTAGATTCGTGATACTTTTGAAATTCTGCAGGCATTCCCTTCGGCGTCTCGCTGCTGTAGGGGACTGGCTGAAAAAGTAACTCGGCAAATTCAATCCGTGAGCACTGCAATTGTCCGGCTACTTGTTGCAGAAAGCTGTCACCGGTTAGTGAATCGAACAGTGCAGCTTGAGCATCCGGTTCGAGGACAAAACTGCTATCGTAGCTTTCAATAATCTTGAGACCCATTTCCTGTATACTCCTGACAGACGTTGGTTAACGGTTATCGGTTAACTTTTAGGCGATCGACTTATCCTGAATTTTACCTGAGACTGGCCGCTCTCAAGCCATTCGGTATTCGACATATACAAATATGACAATCCCGAAATTTTGATAAATGACCCTGATTTATTTGCCGATCGCTTTTATCATGTCTCTATCGGAATCTATCAGACTACGACTAAAAGGCTATGCAGAAGATCGAAAACGCATCATTCCCATTGAGAATTTCCCCAAACCAGCCGGATTGGCTAGAATTGGCAGAATACGCCTCTATTGCCGGTTCGACGATTGGCACGATTGCTGCGGGATTGTCGGGGCAAATTCTCTACGCTGCCGCCCCCTTAACCGCAGCACTCT
Organism: filamentous cyanobacterium Phorm 6; assembly: GCA_003003725.1. Lineage (GTDB taxonomy): Bacteria > Cyanobacteriota > Cyanobacteriia > Cyanobacteriales > Microcoleaceae > Microcoleus. The sequence continues at coordinate 10,150 of PVWI01000239.1, forward strand.
CGCTGAATCTCGCCAATCGCCAGCGTTTCGAGCAACAAATGCAACAAAAGGCAAATTCTGTGATCGCGGAGGTACAGGCCTCCGTAGAAG
>PVWI01000039.1 GCA_003003725.1 filamentous cyanobacterium Phorm 6
TAGATTTGCCTCAAAAACTTGCCGAACATTTAGGTTTAGCTGACGAAATCTCAGCTTTGAAAGCAATCCAATCTCTGAAAAAAACAGGCGGCGTTCCTCTCGATTGGTATTACTTAGCTGCACAGTATTTTGAGCGAAATAAAGGACTAGATGAAGCTCAAATTCGTGCTGTTTTAACCGATATGGTTGAATGTGCGACTAATCTCATCAAACCCATCGTCGAAAAGTTTGAAATTCCCGACGGCTGGAACGATTTGCGGACTTATGTCAGTCGCATTGTTTCCTTACCAACAGGCGCAGTTGTCAAACCAGAAACCGATCCGTTTTTACTAGAATTGGCGCGGTACAGTGCAGCAAAAATTACAGGGAGAGGACGCGAAAATGTTTGTGCGATGTCTAGTTCAGCTTACACTGTGACGGAACAAATGGAAGCGGCGACTTTATTTGCTCCCCAAGTTTATAGCAACCGCCAAATTTTGTTTAACGCCCAAGCTGCCAAGCGTCAGATTTGCTCAATTTGGTCGATCGAGATTATGTTGAGACAAATTTTGATGAATCAGACCAACGCCACAGGAGGAGACTTTGAAGGGCGCAAATATCGCTATCTCTATCTTTATCCCGCTTACTTCTTTACTCCAGAAACCAACAAATTTCTGCAAAAAGCTTACAGTTGGATTGCCAGAACGAGATTTGATGCTGATATTCGCAAGCATTTAATTACTGACAAACAAATTGCCAACTTTACCCTTGACAATTATCAACAAGTTGATTCATTATTAATTAAGGAGAATTTGGAAGCAGAAGACGATCGCACTTTCAAGATCAGCTATCCAGACAATCAACCGCTGACCTTTTTCTTCCTAGCATTGCCACCGGGCAAAGATGCCACAGATACCGAATCTTGGGTAATGCCGACTTGGTTAGCCTTTGCTTTACCGCTAATTCTCGATGTCAAAACAGTTGCATCCGAGTCGCCAGTACCGCCCTTTATTAGCGGTGCAGATTTTGAAAAAACTGCTGTGATTGATGGAGAACATCAAGCAATTCGTTCTCTGATTAAGGAAGACAACTATCGCTTAGATGGTATTCTACCTCGCACATCAGACAAACGTAAATTTTCACCGCTAAATGCTCTAAGTGCCGCTTACTGCATTCACTTAGAAGTCAACCGCAAAAAAGATGGCAATCCCGACTGGGGGAAATTGTCAGATTTAGCACGGGATTTAGAAACCAGTCCGCTTTATGTCTTTCACTACCTGAATAAATGGCTGCGGAAACAAGACAAAATTGAGTCTGTACCCATTGCCAAAATCTACCTGTACCTAGACTTTTATTACTACTTTGAACCGAAGGGAAAACCCGTGAATCAAATGCGCGAACTCACAGAACTTTACCGCCGCTTTTATCGGGCAAAAAGTCAATATGCCAAAGCTAATGCTGTGCTGAAACCTATTGACGAAGCTGCTGACGTTATTCTGAAATTTGATAAAGCTTTAGCTAACAATATCGAATCTTTAACCGATATTGTGGCGGGACGTTTATCAAAGCTGATGAATAACGTGCGGCGGCGGGCGGCGGAGGGAAAACCGACATTTGCTTTTGTTGATGGCAAGTGGAAACCTGCTTTGAATTCTGAAGAAGAACGGCAAGCAATTTATGATTTTGCTAAGTATTTTGTGGAGGTGATTTTTAATGGCAGTTTGAAGGGCGATCGCGCTCGTTTAGCAGGCACTCAACTCAACTTGATTCGGGATACTTGCGATTACCTTTATCGTTTGGAAGATGACAAACAACGTAAGGAGCAGAAGCAGGATCAACCTGATGAACTTCCCGAAACAGAAACAGAATTAGCCTAAATTGTCCACATTTTTTCAATTACCTTGTACTGGAGAAACCAAGCCATGAAATTCCTGAAAACCCTCGATTCTAAATTTTTCCACGATGAAATTCCCTCAAAACCGATGGGAAAATATGCTCACTTCATCACCATCCGCGTCACCGAATCTTATCCGCTGTTTCAGACAGACGGCGAATTGAATAAAGCAAGGGTAAGTGCTGGAATTGAAGACAAAACGCACATCAGCCGTTTAGCGATGTTTAAGCGCAAGCAGTCTACACCAGAACGCTTGACAGGACGGGAATTGCTGCGAAATTACAAAATTGGCGACTGGGAAAAGTGCGACTACAACGTCGATTTCAGCAAAACTACTCCTGATTGCATTTTATACGGTTTTGCGATCGGCGATTCCGGCTCCGAGAAATCGAAAGTAGTTGTAGATACAGCTTATTCGATAACTCCCTTCGACGATTCTCACCAAAACTTTACTCTGAATGCACCGTATGAAAGCGGAACAATGAGCCGTCAAGGAGAAGTCACCAGCCGCATCAACAGCCAAGACCACATTTTACCTCAAACTTTTTTTCCCAGCATTGTAACGTTGAAAGATCCGACAGAAACGGGTTTTCTCTACGTTTTCAACAACATTCTCCGAACGCGGCACTACGGGGCGCAAACTACCCGCACCGGGCGAGTTCGCAATGAATTAATTGGGGTAATTTTTGCCGATGGGGAGATTGTTAGCAATCTGCGGTGGACGCAAAAAATCTACGATTTGATGAGTGCTTCTAGCCAAATTAATCCTCCCGATCCTCTGAATGAAGATGATGTTTTGACTAATGCAAATCGAGCAATTTCTCAACTGATGGATGAAGAGTGTATCTCCCACCGCGATTTTCTCGGCGAATCTTTTGACGGATTGTTAGCAGAGGTTAAATCCATTTCTAGCGATGAAAGTAAATTACAACAAATGCTAACTCAGGCTAATAGCGAATCAACTGCTTACGCTCAGAAATATATCTTAAAGAGTTCTGAGAAAGGCAAGAAAGGTAAAAAAGCAGCCGCAGCAGCGGAATAAAAACAATGGCTATTATATATCGCTGTCAAATCGAGTTGCACGATAGTTTGTATTTTGCAACTCGCGAGATCGGGAGACTTTACGAAACAGAGCCTGTAATTCACAATTACGCACTTTGTTACGCCCTCGGTTTGGTGGATAGTGCCATCTATTCTACCACCGTGGCTGAAGAAGATTCCTATCGCTATTTTTGTCCCGAACAAATTCCTAAATACGAGCAGCATTTAACGGCGCTCAACCAACAGGGAATTTATGTAACTCCGGCGCGATCGATCTCGCACGCATCCACTCTCAATACTTGGAAATACGCCAACAACAACTATCACGTTGAGATGGAAAAAACCCAGAAAAATATCCCCAGTTTTGGCAGAACTAAAGAAATTGCACCGGAAAGCAAATTTGAGTTTTTCATCATCTCAGAAAAGCCTCTGAAACTGGTGAAATGGATTCGTCTGGGAAAGTGGATGAGCAAAGCTGAGTTAACGACTGAAGAAATGGGCAATGGCGATAATCGCAAAAATGGCGATTTTATTTTCCCTTATTTGCTCAATCCCTTAGATGTGATGTTTTCCCATCAAGTCCTCAGCTACGACGTGGTGAATATGCCGCCAGTAAGTTTGATTCAAAATATCAAAATTCGCGGTCAACATTACCAGTTTGAAAACCTCAGAATTCCAGCTTGTATGGAATATCGCTTTCGGGCTAATTAAATTTCAAAAAGGTTCGCAGTGAGAACTAAAATTTTCACTATAAACTTACTGAGTTAGGACTTACGCACGGGGCAGAAACCGGGTTTTTATGAAAATCCTTCCTTGTCACCTGCAGATCGGGTAAAAAACCCGGTTTCTTTGGCCTTGCACAAATCCTGTGAATTTTCTTTTTTTCATACCAACAAATGAGCTAACAAACTATGCCGCACAGCCTGATCCTCAACCTCCTCCCCCTCTCCCCAATATCCCCCGGATACCTAACGGGAAGACACCTGCACGCCCTCTTTCTCACCCTTGTGAGCTCCGTTGACAAAGAACTCGGCAACTACCTGCACGAAGCTGCTGCAGATAAGGCCTTCACCCTCAGCCCTTTACAAACTAAAAAATGCCCTTTCAAAAAACACCATTCCTTGCAATGGGAACACTCACAACCCATTCCCGAACATACCCTTTGTTGGTGGCGAATTACTCTTCTCGATGACTCTCTATTTGGTAAACTAACTCAGCTTTGGCTGAATCTTAATCCCTCAAAACCGTGGCATCTGGGCCCTACTGATTTGTTGATTACTAAGATTTTGGGAACGCCACAAGTAGATATGCCTTGGGCTAATGCTTGCGATTACTCTCAATTGTACGATCGAGCTTCTGACACTAATCGAGCGATCGCCTTTAGCCTCGCTACTCCGACATCTTTTCGTCAAGGGAAATTTGATTCAGTTTTGCCGACGAGAGAATGCGTTTTTAACAGGCTTCTCACTCGCTGGAACAAGTACAGCGGTATTGAGATTTCTCCGCTGTCCCTCGATGCACTTTTTCCGAGTTTTGTCAATATCAAAACAGAAGTTACGAGTAATTATCACAGCAATTTTATCGGAGTTGTTGGGGAAGTTACTTATCGAATCTTGGGAGATGTGGAGCCGTTGGCTATTAAACAAATTAATGCTTTGGCTGATTTTTCCTTGTACTGCGGGTTGGGGAGAAAAACACCGATGGGAATGGGTATGACGCGCAGGATTTTTGTTAAGAAGTCTCAAGATTGAGAGGATTGAGGAGTGAAGCATTAGAGTCAATTTAGTGTCTTGTTTAGTAGGGTTTACTGTTTGAATATTAGGCCTTCGATCCCCCCTAGCCCCCCTTAAGAAGGGGGGGACAAGAGTGTCCAAGTTCTTTCATAAAGTGGGAGAACTTAAAGGGTTCAAAGTCAGCCCCTACTCTTGTTATTAAGGGGGATGCGAGGGGGATCGAGACTTGGCTATTAACGAAAAATACAAAGGTTTTAGGATTATGAATGATACTGATGATTACATTTCGATCGCATCTTTGAACCAATACTCCTACTGCGCCCACCGCTGCTGGCGGATGCTTTGCGCGGGGGAATTTGCGGAAAATCAGTATACCATAGAAGGGACGAGTTTGCACGAGCGGGTTCACACTATGGGAGAACTTAATCGCGATGAAACTTGGCAAGTTCGGGCGATTTGGCTGAAGTCGGAACGCTACAGGCTGATTGGCAAGTCGGATTTGATTGAATCGGAGAATGGCGAGATTTATCCGGTTGAATACAAGCGCGGTAAGAAGGGGGAATGGGATAATGACGAGTTGCAAGTGTGCGCGCAAGCTTTGTGTTTGGAAGAGATGACGGGGAAAACAATTCAAACGGGATACGTATATTACGCGCAGTCGCACCAGCGGCAAAAAGTCGAGATTTCTGAGGATTTGAGACAGGAGGCTGTGGTGACTATTTCGGCTATTCAAATTTTGTTGGGAACTGGAAAAATGCCGCCTGCAAATTACAGTAAACGCTGTCAGGGATGCAGTTTGTACCCTCAATGTTTACCGCAGGTGAGTCACAAAATGCTTCGCTATCAAGAAGCTAGCTAAGTTTATGAATTTTAGTTTGTTTTAACTGAAAAGTTGGCTCGATTTTAATTGGGTATTTCTCGTGGGGAATGGCGGGGTTATTTTAATTGTTGGCGAGGGTTAGAGATGGTTGGCGAACCCGCCACTACAGGTTTATTGAGAATTCTGCAACACAATTTTCACTCGGTTTTAACCCAATACGGTTTACTTAAGACGATCCCCCCTAACCCCCCTTAAAAAGGGGGGGACAAGAATCGGATCAAAGTCCCCCTTCTTAAGGGGGATTTAGGGGGATCTCCGGGGCATAAATATGTTAAGTGAACCGTATTGGGTTTTAACCGACTTGAGTTATGAAACTAGGGTTTAAACTCCAGGCGGACTAGCGAAGCATCCCCTGGCGGACTGGCTCACAAATCAAAAGACAACTAATATATAATTTGAGGACTCTAAGATGGGAACACTTTACATCAATCAAGACGACGCTTTTATCGGCAAGGTTGACGAACGTATTGTGGTAAAGTGCAATAATAAAACATTGCAAGAAGTGCCTTTGATTCATTTAGAGGCAATTGTTATCTTGGGACGGGCGACTGTTTCCCCAGCAGCGATTGCAGAACTTCTCAAACACAAAATTTCTTTGACTTTTATCTCGGAGATAGGCGAATATCTCGGTACGCTAGAACCGGAATTAACCAAAAACATTTTCGTCCGCGATGCTCAATGGAAAGCTGCGGGAGAAACTCCTCAAGCAATTCACGCTGTTCGCGGATTTATTCGAGGTAAGTTGAAAAATTACCGCTACAGTTTGTACAAAACTCAAGGTCATTATTCGGAACTAAATTTGCAGCCAGCGATGACTATAATTCAGAATGTTGTTAACAAGCTGAACAAGGTTGATAATATAAATTCTCTGCGCGGGCTGGAAGGTGCGGGAAGTGCAGCTTATTTTGGAGTTTTCAATCAACTAATTCGCGCTGAGGGATTTGTTTTTAAACCCCGACACAGGCCGGCGATAGATTCAGTAAATTCTTTGATGAATTTCGGTTATACTCTCTTGCGTCGCGATGTGCAAAGTGCGATCAATATTGTTGGTTTCGATCCTTATTTAGGATATCTCCACGTTCAGCGCTACGGCCGCGTTGGACTGGCTTTTGATTTGATGGAGGAATTTCGGGCTTTAGTTGTCGATAGTGTGATTTTAAATGCTATCAACAATCGGATATTGACTCCCAATGATTTTACTGTAGAACCTCTGAGCAATGTGGTGCGACTCTCAGAAGGTGGGCGCAAAGAATTTCTGAAGCTGTACGAAAAGAAAAAACAGTCAGAGTTCAAGCATCCTGTTGTGGGGCGCAAGTGCACTTATCGCGAAGCTTTTGAAATTCAAGCGCGACTGTTGGCGAAATATCTGATGGGCGAAATCGACCAATATCCACCTTTAGTTTTGAAATAATTATGCACATCCTGATTTCTTACGATATCCCGGAAGATAAGCGGCGGACTAAAGTTCACAAAATTCTCAAATCCTACGGGCAGTGGATGCAGTACAGTGTGTTTGAGTGTGCGGATTTGAGCGAAACGCAGTATGCTAAGTTGCGATCGCGCTTGGCTAAATTCATCAAGCCTCCAGAGGACAGTATCCTATTTTTTCCGTTGTGCGCTTGCTGTCAGGGTAAAATTGAGCGCATTGGTGGGGTAGTTCCGATCGATCGAACTATTTTCTTTGCATAAAAATTCGCCAACCTGTAGGTGTAAAATTTGGGGGGTCAAATTTTTAGGCTATAATCTATATAGAGTAAGGGTTTGATGCTCCCTCTCCGAAAATGAGGTTGGCGAAATCGCTAGGACTGTTGCTACATAAGGATTTTAAGTTGAGGTGCGATCTATGGTATTGACAGAGCGTAAGCTGAAATGGTATTCTCTGAGGAGGTTGGCGAAACTGAACCTTGAAAACCAAATAGAGCAATGGTTTCACACACCGGCGGCCGCAATAAACTCCACTCCCTACTAGGGATTGAAACGATGTATTCGGAGAGCTTAGAGATTCCCAATTTGCCGCAATAAACTCCACTCCCTACTAGGGATTGAAACGCAGCTATTGGCAGTTTCGGCAGCATCAGCGGGGCTAGGCCGCAATAAACTCCACTCCCTACTAGGGATTGAAACCCGGCGCTACCAACTCGGAAGAGGTACGGGAGCGACGCCGCAATAAACTCCACTCCCTACTAGGGATTGAAACCTAAATCGTCATCAGTAATCATGCTCAAAACGCCGCAATAAACTCCACTCCCTACTAGGGATTGAAACGTTAAATTCGACAAACCTGTGCGGAATATTCGGCAGGGCCGCAATAAACTCCACTCCCTACTAGGGATTGAAACCAAAACCAAAGCAGAAGAAGACCAATTCATCCTAGCCGCAATAAACTCCACTCCCTACTAGGGATTGAAACGAAAAAAGCTTGGGTGTTGCCAGCAATTTCAGGAATCGCCGCAATAAACTCCACTCCCTACTAGGGATTGAAACTGATTTTATTCAGCTTGGGCGGCGCGAGTTGGGGTGTTATGCCGCAATAAACTCCACTCCCTACTAGGGATTGAAACTTAAACGCCCACTGCCAACAATTAGTTAAGGAAATTGCCGCAATAAACTCCACTCCCTACTAGGGATTGAAACGTTTGATAAATGCCCGATCGCGCTAGCAAAACGCCGCAATAAACTCCACTCCCTACTAGGGATTGAAACCTAAAGTTCGGAGATGGTAGAGAACTAATAACTGCCGCAATAAACTCCACTCCCTACTAGGGATTGAAACTGGAGGCGCTCCAGAGAATGGCGGTGGAACTTGGCTGCCGCAATAAACTCCACTCCCTACTAGGGATTGAAACCTCTCTCTCGTTTCCGGCGCTTCTGCCATTGGTTTCGCCGCAATAAACTCCACTCCCTACTAGGGATTGAAACCCCAAATAACTCTATGTAAAAAGACAGTTTCTCCGCCGCAATAAACTCCACTCCCTACTAGGGATTGAAACAGAATATACTGTCCATCCGATGCGGTGCGCTATTACCGCCGCAATAAACTCCACTCCCTACTAGGGATTGAAACCAAACATTTTTAGGAGCATAAAAACACCCCCGCGCGCCGCAATAAACTCCACTCCCTACTAGGGATTGAAACAAAGCTATCTTCGTCACTGGATGTACCGATTGTGCCGCGCCGCAATAAACTCCACTCCCTACTAGGGATTGAAACAGAGACAATTTTAGAGATGATCGAATAGTTTGTCCGCAATAAACTCCACTCCCTACTAGGGATTGAAACCCCAACCTAGCGGCGCTTGCAGTTCCGGGCCGAACGCCGCAATAAACTCCACTCCCTACTAGGGATTGAAACCCCAACCTAGCGGCGCTTGCAGTTCCGGGCCGAACATGCCGCAATAAACTCCACTCCCTACTAGGGATTGAAACGCGGCTTTATTTAATCAATGGAAAGACCGGCCGCATCAGCCGCAATAAACTCCACTCCCTACTAGGGATTGAAACGCAGATTTTTGTCGCAGGTCGGAGAGTTCTGATTGCCGCAATAAACTCCACTCCCTACTAGGGATTGAAACGACTCAATACACCACAGAGCAAGCTTTGAATATAAAGCCGCAATAAACTCCACTCCCTACTAGGGATTGAAACCAGAAAAGCCTTGAGATGTCGGTTAGCCGCCTTATCTTTTTTGCCGCAATAAACTCCACTCCCTACTAGGGATTGAAACGTATTTTTGCGGACAAGATATTTACCCGTCCCGTGCCGCAATAAACTCCACTCCCTACTAGGGATTGAAACCATCAGGATGTCGGTGGCAAATTCTGCCTTTGCCTGCGCCGCAATAAACTCCACTCCCTACTAGGGATTGAAACAGTAGGATTTTTGGTGGTATCTAGTTCCAATAAGCCGCAATAAACTCCACTCCCTACTAGGGATTGAAACAACTTGCCAGCGCGGGCAATGATGGCAACCACGCGATCGACAGCCGCAATAAACTCCACTCCCTACTAGGGATTGAAACCCATTTCTCTGTCAGTAGCCGTCGTCATTTTCGGCCGCAATAAACTCCACTCCCTACTAGGGATTGAAACTTGATGAGCTCAATCTCGTTTTCCTCTGCCAGTGCCGCAATAAACTCCACTCCCTACTAGGGATTGAAACTGGAAGTTTGTTTACATACTCAGAACAGACTCAGGCCGCAATAAACTCCACTCCCTACTAGGGATTGAAACGCGAGTTAAAGCAAGCTCTAGATATGATTCAGTGGGCCGCAATAAACTCCACTCCCTACTAGGGATTGAAACGCTGAACTCGCACGGGTTAGAATTCGAGCCAAAGCGCCGCAATAAACTCCACTCCCTACTAGGGATTGAAACGATGCGTGCGTGCAGATGAGCCGACGCGTCCGTCATCCGCCGCAATAAACTCCACTCCCTACTAGGGATTGAAACACTAGGAGGGACGATGAAAGCTGAAGACATCAAGCCGCAATAAACTCCACTCCCTACTAGGGATTGAAACTCAAGTACGTTACTTTCACTGTGGGGCCCTTTTCGCCGCAATAAACTCCACTCCCTACTAGGGATTGAAACTTCCATAAGTAGTCGGCGCGAAGGTCTTCTAGGCCGCAATAAACTCCACTCCCTACTAGGGATTGAAACTCCAATTTCAAAGACCCACCAGTAGGCTATCAAGGCCGCAATAAACTCCACTCCCTACTAGGGATTGAAACGATTATCCCTTCGATGATGACCGCGATAATGAAATTGAGCCGCAATAAACTCCACTCCCTACTAGGGATTGAAACAACTAGGTTTTTTTATGCCTCTCCCCTCTACGGGCCGCAATAAACTCCACTCCCTACTAGGGATTGAAACCCAACGCCCTACGCCAAGCACAGCAGCGGTTAGAAGCGCCGCAATAAACTCCACTCCCTACTAGGGATTGAAACAAGAATGAATTTTGGCAAGGGAATATCACATTCGAGCCGCAATAAACTCCACTCCCTACTAGGGATTGAAACCGATCTCAACTTGACAGAGAAACCGCCGATCGGGAAGAACTCGAGCCGCAATAAACTCCACTCCCTACTAGGGATTGAAACAGTTACAAGCCAAAACAAGCACCGCCCACAACCTTAGAGCCGCAATAAACTCCACTCCCTACTAGGGATTGAAACACTGCATTAGACCCACACGCCGGATTCAATTCGTGGGCCGCAATAAACTCCACTCCCTACTAGGGATTGAAACTCGTTCCCGTCTGGCCGTTGTCCTGTTGGTTTGGGCCGCAATAAACTCCACTCCCTACTAGGGATTGAAACAGATTCTTGCGGATTGTTGAGTTCCACTCCCAAGCCGCAATAAACTCCACTCCCTACTAGGGATTGAAACATATCGAACCGCGCCACTATACAGCCATGTTGCTAAGCCGCAATAAACTCCACTCCCTACTAGGGATTGAAACGACTGTTTCCGGTGTCAGCGGGCCCGATTCGTAGTTAAGCCGCAATAAACTCCACTCCCTACTAGGGATTGAAACCCAATCGTTCCAGCCCCGCGCTATTTCACCAAAGAAGGCCGCAATAAACTCCACTCCCTACTAGGGATTGAAACTTTTTAGCTCCAGCTTCTAATTTCTCAGTGATTGCCGCAATAAACTCCACTCCCTACTAGGGATTGAAACTGATTGATTCTTTGCCAACAATGTCAGCTAAAAATGCCGCAATAAACTCCACTCCCTACTAGGGATTGAAACAGGAAAAAGCAGCGGGTTTGAACGCCCACTGCCAACAATGCCGCAATAAACTCCACTCCCTACTAGGGATTGAAACTTTTCGTCTGCAGCGGTGGCTGGCGGGTTTGCGTCGCCGCAATAAACTCCACTCCCTACTAGGGATTGAAACGTTGTCCCAAGATGGCTCATCTTCGTAGAAGAATGCCGCAATAAACTCCACTCCCTTCTAGGGATTGAAACCCATTTGCCCTGCATCGCCACCACCGCCTTCGCCGCGCCGCAATAAACTCCACTCCCTTCTAGGGATTGAAACACAACTCCAAAGGATGGATCGTACAAGATCCTTGGCCGCAATAAACTCCACTCCCTTCTAGGGATTGAAACTATTGAATATCAGGATAGACTCGTTGACGATGTGCCGCAATAAACTCCACTCCCTTCTAGGGATTGAAACTTACGGACGAAGTTCCACCCCCAATCGGCTAAATTAAGCCGCAATAAACTCCACTCCCTTCTAGGGATTGAAACAGGATTCCAGCTTCGCTTCCTCTTAATTGCCCCTGCCGCAATAAACTCCACTCCCTTCTAGGGATTGAAACTGGCACTATTCCCTGACTCCGAGCGCTGGCAAGGCCGCAATAAACTCCACTCCCTTCTAGGGATTGAAACCAGCCTTACCGCAGATTGGCGATCGCAATTATTACTGAGCCGCAATAAACTCCACTCCCTTCTAGGGATTGAAACTCAAACGTGATCGTTCGTGGGAACATTATTTGTACTTGCGCCGCAATAAACTCCACTCCCTTCTAGGGATTGAAACTGATAAGCCTAGTCACTTCTGCGGGCGGTATATCCAGAGCCGCAATAAACTCCACTCCCTTCTAGGGATTGAAACTAGATGGCTATTGGTGGGCTTGGGCAACTTCAGGGCCGCAATAAACTCCACTCCCTTCTAGGGATTGAAACGCAATTCCTCCTTAACTTAGACTATCATAGATGGTAGCCGCAATAAACTCCACTCCCTTCTAGGGATTGAAACTACAGCAGGCAAATTCACCTGATGGCGAGATTGAGCCGCAATAAACTCCACTCCCTTCTAGGGATTGAAACCAGACTCTAGACTTATCAATTGCCACCGCTGCTGACCACGCCGCAATAAACTCCACTCCCTTCTAGGGATTGAAACCGATCGGTGCATCAATAGATGTGGGCGTGGATACACCCGCAGGATCGGAAGCCGCAATAAACTCCACTCCCTTCTAGGGATTGAAACTCTCGTTAATAATGCCATCATCGGTATTAAACCGCCGCAATAAACTCCACTCCCTTCTAGGGATTGAAACGAGAGGAAAACGGCTAAAATCTGCATCTCTTGAGCCGCAATAAACTCCACTCCCTTCTAGGGATTGAAACATAATTCAAACCTTGCTAAGCGGTAATTATTACGCCGCAATAAACTCCACTCCCTTCTAGGGATTGAAACTCTTGCCATGCGCTGTCCGCAACCCCCGCCCAACGCCGCAATAAACTCCACTCCCTTCTAGGGATTGAAACGCAGATATTTAGTGCGAAGGTCAGCAGGAGTTTCGCCGCAATAAACTCCACTCCCTTCTAGGGATTGAAACAAAGCCCAAAGCATCATCAACCCAGATAGTTTGGCCGCAATAAACTCCACTCCCTTCTAGGGATTGAAACAAACTTTTAGAGCGTAGCGTACTGCCAACACCCAACAAAGCCGCAATAAACTCCACTCCCTTCTAGGGATTGAAACATTTATCCTCTCACATTAGTCAAGCTCGGTAAGGCCGCAATAAACTCCACTCCCTTCTAGGGATTGAAACAACTTACGCTCATAAATATCCTGAAGTCGCAAGCCACCGCCGCAATAAACTCCACTCCCTTCTAGGGATTGAAACTCAGGGAATGAGGTAATTTTTGGATGGGCCGCCAGCGCCGCAATAAACTCCACTCCCTTCTAGGGATTGAAACTGTGCGATCGTAGCAGGCTGACTCATTGTCTCCTCAAGCCGCAATAAACTCCACTCCCTTCTAGGGATTGAAACGAAACTCTATTGATAATTCCCGATCGGCATATTGCCGCAATAAACTCCACTCCCTTCTAGGGATTGAAACATTTCCGATAACCTCAAGCACAATTCATAGTCTTCAGCCGCAATAAACTCCACTCCCTTCTAGGGATTGAAACCACAAAGCTCACCGGGGATACGAGCGCGTATTGGCCGAGCCGCAATAAACTCCACTCCCTTCTAGGGATTGAAACCGAGTATCCTTTCGGCACGTTCATTTTCCGTGTTCACGCCGCAATAAACTCCACTCCCTTCTAGGGATTGAAACCCGATCGTGCCTACGCCCCGATACTTCACCAAAGAAGCCGCAATAAACTCCACTCCCTTCTAGGGATTGAAACTTTTGCTTTCGCTGGCTACAAAATCAGGGCTAAGAGCCGCAATAAACTCCACTCCCTTCTAGGGATTGAAACTAGATTGTACATTTTCGCTGTTTCTAGCGCTTGGCCGCAATAAACTCCACTCCCTTCTAGGGATTGAAACCAGTGGCGACATCGGAGAGATGCTTTGTTTCCCTGAGCCGCAATAAACTCCACTCCCTTCTAGGGATTGAAACTTCTCACGCATCCGCGTTCTTGAACTTTGATAACGGCCGCAATAAACTCCACTCCCTTCTAGGGATTGAAACTGAAACCATTATGGTATATCCCATAATGTATACCGCCGCAATAAACTCCACTCCCTTCTAGGGATTGAAACCCATCATCAGAACCACGAAAAGATTTACACCCCAGGCCGCAATAAACTCCACTCCCTTCTAGGGATTGAAACTTCAGAGCGGTGTATGGGCTCCGAGTGCCGCCATTGCCGCAATAAACTCCACTCCCTTCTAGGGATTGAAACCAATCCTCCTTGACCCCTACGATCGTAAGTTACGCCGCAATAAACTCCACTCCCTTCTAGGGATTGAAACCAAATCCCACCATCGGCTTTGGGTTTCAGGCACTACGCCGCAATAAACTCCACTCCCTTCTAGGGATTGAAACATTTCCGACAATTATTAACGGCGCTTCATCATCAGCCGCAATAAACTCCACTCCCTTCTAGGGATTGAAACGATGGGGCGATCGCCTCCCAAGAAGCGGCTACCGAAAGCCGCAATAAACTCCACTCCCTTCTAGGGATTGAAACGCAATCGGTGCATCACCGCCGAAGAAGCAAAAATCAGCCGCAATAAACTCCACTCCCTTCTAGGGATTGAAACAATTTAGATGTTGACAAGCGTAAAAAATTAGAAGATGAGCCGCAATAAACTCCACTCCCTTCTAGGGATTGAAACGGCTAGCGTAGTCGTCAGCGAAGACACAATGAAGCCGCAATAAACTCCACTCCCTTCTAGGGATTGAAACTTTTCTTGCAATTACTGATAGAATTGAATTAATAAGCCGCAATAAACTCCACTCCCTTCTAGGGATTGAAACTCAAGACGCTGTTGTTGCAGCAGCCCAGAGCCTGAGAGCCGCAATAAACTCCACTCCCTTCTAGGGATTGAAACGCTAGATTTTGTAAGTCCTGGTCAAAAGAATTGGTGCCGCAATAAACTCCACTCCCTTCTAGGGATTGAAACGGAATTGCTACGGCTACAGCTATCAGTGAATGGGCCGCAATAAACTCCACTCCCTTCTAGGGATTGAAACCAACACCGAAATGGGTTCCAACAAAGATTAAAAAGCCGCAATAAACTCCACTCCCTTCTAGGGATTGAAACGAGATAGTCGAATTCTGAAGCGCCAAACTCTGAGAGCCGCAATAAACTCCACTCCCTTCTAGGGATTGAAACGTAAATCCGCCATCTTCTTCAACTTCGGTGCAAAGCCGCAATAAACTCCACTCCCTTCTAGGGATTGAAACCAACTCGTTTCCTGACGGTGTTGTAAGCGACATCACTGCCGCAATAAACTCCACTCCCTTCTAGGGATTGAAACGCACTCAATCAAAAGCAGTTGCTGCGGTTGCAATTAGCCGCAATAAACTCCACTCCCTTCTAGGGATTGAAACGTTGCCGACAATCTTATTGGGATTGAGCCATTCTCAAAGCCGCAATAAACTCCACTCCCTTCTAGGGATTGAAACTCGACAAACTCAACGCTTACCGCCAGCAATCAACGCCGCAATAAACTCCACTCCCTTCTAGGGATTGAAACAAAGCTGATTACGATATCTTGCCGGATACTAAAAGCCGCAATAAACTCCACTCCCTTCTAGGGATTGAAACTGCCAAACTATAAAATTATTGGCTCAAAAATAGATTGATCCTCACTCTTTTTATCCCCTCCAATAACCTCAAACAATCGATCGACTCCACAGCGCCAAGAAAAATGCTCAGCCACAAAACCAGGCCCCGCAACCCTAGCTTTGGCAGCTATTCCAGGCTGTTCGATCGCCCCGAGCATCAAATCAGTCAAATGTTCCCACTCAGGAGCTAACATAAACAAAGTTTCCCCATCAACAACCACAGCCGTAAATTTACTCTCTATCCGCAGCGCAAAATCCGATCGCGTAAAATCATCCGTAGGGCCGCCCGCAGTACAGATTACCAGCAAACCGCAAGCCGCAGCCTCCAACACCGGCAGATTAAAACCTTCCGCCAAATAGGGAGAAACATAAACATCCGCAGCTTGGTACAACTCAGCTACTTGAGCAAAAGATAGCTGCGTCCCAGTATAAATCAACCTCGGTAAAACCCTCGCTCTTTCCGCATCGTCGAGCACCACTCGACAGGCTTCCGCAATCTCATCTCTGGAAGGATAAAGCAGTTCAGAACCTTTTAAAACCAATCTCGCATGGGGATATTTGTCAACCACCGCAGCAAAAGCTTTTAATAAAGGGCGAATACCTTTGCGATCCGTTTGTCCGCCGATGTTTAAAAATATAAAATAGTTTGACCAGCCCAAATTGTCCCTGAGCGATTGACGCCGATCGCCCGTAGCAGGATAATAAATCTGAGGATCGACACCCAAAGGTACAACAGCAATGCGATCGGCCTCAACCCCGCTGCGAATTAAGCCCGCCTTTGACCACGCCGAAGGTGTAATAATTTTTACTTGTGAGTTAACGGGAGTTTGGACGATCGACCTAACGCCGATCGCATCTAATACACTACGGGTAACAATCCCCCATTCTGTGGCTGCAAATACCCAGGTTTGGGCGCTGCGGGATGCTGAAAAGTCCCACGGACAGTGCATTCGCAGCGTCACATCGGCCGACTGATTTAGCGCAGGGCTGGGAATGCTGCGGAGTAATGTTTCATTTGGGCGATCGAACAAACTGATTTTCGTCTCCCAAGCTGCGTCTATGTAGGGCATATCGCGGTGAAAAAGCTCTATTTGTCCTCGCGGGCGAGCCAGCATTTCTAGTAGTTGAAATTGATTTGCTATGCAATATGAATGATATATAAAACGCCAGCCTTCAACAATAATCTGCAATTTACAACTCCCGCTTTTAGAATTAAAATTTTAAATAATTATCACCAATTGGTAATTAGCAATTATCAACTATAGCAATCCTAAATGATTGTCTGTAGGGACACGGCATTGCCGTCTCCCGGACACGGCATTGCCGTCTCCCTACAGATGGATTTTGGGGAAATCACATTTATGTTCGCCGCACGTGATAATGATTTAGGATTGCTATATAAATCAAGTAAGTAGTTACAAATACACATTCGATGGGGAGGGCGAGTTTTGCATTCATCTTCTAGCTTGTATCAGATATTCTTCGCTAAAGCCGCCCCTACAATATCCTATGTTCTTTATCTTTACCTATTTACTAATTTGTGTCCGCTTGAGGATAAAACCTTTGAAAAATCTCGCTTTTAGTTAAGTTTCGATCCCTTGAAAAAAGGGGGGACAGGAGCCTTTTCAAAGTCCCCCCTTTTTAAGGGGGATTTAGGGGGATCGAGGCTCGGCTGTAAACGATAACTACAAAGGTTTTAGGCTTAATTTGACACCAATTACCAATTACCAGTTACCAATTCCTTACTTCATCACTTGCCAATCCATAATCCGCCACTGTCCCTCCTGGCGGATTAAGTCGTAGCGAATGCGGAGGTTTTCGTTGCGAGAAGTAACTAGCCGATCGCCATCGAACACTTCGGCCTTTTCGCTGACTTGGGCTTCTACTTCTGCGCGATCGGGATTAGTCGGATTCGTCTTAACTCCTCTAACCTCCAGCTTGTGTACGTAACGCTGGTTGGCGTTATTTCGCTTCTGAGCCTCTGCCATCAATTGCCAGCGAGACAAAGCTGGTTCTGTCAGAACTTGCTTTAACTCTTCGACAGCGTGGTTGGGGCCCAAAGCCGCTGCTTTCGCCGACAGCCAGCTTTGAACGATTTGTCCCGCTGCTTCGTCGGTGATTGCTCCCGACACTGGGGCGGGGGCGCTAGGCTCTGGGGCTGCCGCTTCTAAAGCGGGGATTTCTATGGGCGCTGCTTCCAAGCTGACCTTGGCTTGCTCTCCTTCGAGAGATGGGCCCGAGAGGGCTTGTAGAGCGCTTGCAAATAGACTCAATATCCACCACAGGATTAAGAGGCTCAAGACGCCTGCGACGATAAACAGAGCTAGCCTGTTTCGAGGCATGGACTTGACTTGGGCGGAAATTTGGGCTGCGATGGTGCGCGCCCGATCGGTCAAATCACCTTTTCCTGAGCTGCGCCGGCTTGAACTTGGGTTCCTCCGCTGTTTGGCAGTCGGAGATTCGCGTCCCGCAGTTGCTGTCGGATTATAAGTAGCCGCGCCTAGTGCTGCCGCCGTTGCGTGGTCTTTCGGGGCTGAGGCTGCGGTAGAGGTGTCGGCCGGTACGGGGGGGGTGAAGGTGACGTTACTAGCTCCCTGCTTGGCTGCGGGGGGCTGTGGGGGAGTGGGCGGACGATCGCCCGTTGGTTGCAGCCGTCCTTGGGGTTTGCCCGATCGGGGCTGCACAACAACCCATTCGTTGGCATTTTCTCCATCAAGTGGCAAAGCTTCTAGGTAAGCTTGTACTTTCGGGTCAGCAAAGTAATCTTTCAGAGAAACTGACTGGGAAGCCAAGTCGCGGAAGTGCGGAAACACTTCTTCTTGCAGCCAGTGTTCAGCGTACAAGCACAATCCCGGCAACAAGTCGGGAGAATCTTGGGAATGTTCGCGAATGAAGGCGAGGGGTTCTTTTTCCGAACTGAGTTCTAGGGCTCTGCTGGCTTCTTCTGTTTGACCCAGCAGGAGGGAACACACGGCTTTTTCGAGGTGAACATCTTGGCGGCGACCGAGCTGCATCAGCATCAGCTTGGCGCGGCGGATCATTGATGGCCCTCTGGCGGCAAATCCTTGGGCTAACAGGGTGTAGACCGAGAGGTAAGTGGCGACTGCGGAGGGCCTGCCGGCTTCGGTCTCAAATAGGGTCTGTTGCTCGCTGCTGGTTAGATGTTTGCGCAGTTGCTGGACGAAGCGGAGAAAGTCTTCTATTCCTAAGCCCGATTGATCGTCTCCCGATCCGTCTATTCCTCCCCGTTCTTGGAGCATTTCTCGCAGGATTTGCAGTCCCTCGCGTCGCTCTGCTACTTTTTCTTCGGGGAGGGATAGTAACTCTAAAATGTTGTACGGACGTAGTTTGTATATGTCGCTTTGCATTTCACCCCTCACGCTGGAAAATAGGCTTTCGCGCAGCAGCAGTTCTTGCCCTGCTTCTAATGATTTGGCTGCATTTTCGTACTGAGTTTGTTGCCACTGTTCGCGGCCGAGTTCTAGACAGGCAAGGCTAACTGTTAAAACTATATCTGGCCGCACAAGCTGAGGATCGCCGAAACGACCTTCGACGATCGCGATGCTGCCATTATTGAGATACGGGCGACCCAGTTTCTGTACGAGTTCGTATTCCCCCAGTTCTTGTAGTACGAGCAGGGCTCCTACGAATTGGTTGTCATCGATTTCAATACTTGGAGTGTGGGGGTCGGGAGCGGCGTCTAAAGCTTTGGACTCTGCTGGAGCGGTTTCTCCTGCGTCGTCTTGCAAAACTGTAGCTGACTGAGCTGAGCTTTTCGACCTCTGCTTGGCAGCAATTGCTGCTTCCGACTCTCGATCGTAAGTTTTTGCTAAAAAACTGGCATCATAAGCTTTGCGCCCGTCTGAGTCTGACAGAACGGCGCAGGCTTCATCGAGCAGTTGTTTGCGGGCGATGATCGCAACTTCGGAATACTCCCGACGCGGAAGCTGTAAAGTTCGATCGCGGTGAGCCTGCTGCAACTGTTCGGCAGTAGCTTGAATCGGTAGACCCAAAATACGGTAGTAATCTAGTGGAATTAACACAGCGTCCACTTCCCCAAAAGCGCTAGCAACTGAATTAGCCTATCTTAGGTGATGCTCTCACATCAAATCTAAAAAATATGATTTTGATGTGAGCTTCTGAGTCCTGTTAAGGATATCGAGAACTTCCTTCAAGGTACTCCGACTGTTTCCCTCTAAGGCGTTTTAGAGTGAGGTTCGCATCCTGCTCCACTTTGAACAAGACCGATCTTAAGTTTTAGACACAACCGCAGCGGGTCGATGTGGCAGTTGGCTCTCCCAATTTTGGCAAATTTCCCATACTAAGCTCATTTTAACAATCCTTGTAACTGCTGCGCTTGAAAATGTTCGCCCATTTTCTGCTGCGGTTGTGTCCACTCTCGGTTTACATTGAGTTGAGTATGGCAAGATATGACCTGTCTAAGAAGCCGATCGGGTATTAATTTTTTATGGAACGGACTCTACCAGCTTTTGACGCGCAGAGCGTAACTATTTCTCGGGATGAGGGCTTGATGCTCTAC
The DNA here is from genome assembly GCA_003003725.1 of filamentous cyanobacterium Phorm 6. Taxonomy (GTDB): domain Bacteria; phylum Cyanobacteriota; class Cyanobacteriia; order Cyanobacteriales; family Microcoleaceae; genus Microcoleus. The sequence goes on from PVWI01000039.1 coordinate 20,123, forward strand.
GAGGATATGGTTTTGGGGCGCTTTTTTGAGGACAAGTGCGCTGAGATGTACTACCGGGGCAAAATGTTTGGTTTTGTCCACTTGTACAACGGTCAAGAGGCCGTGTCTACGGGGATAATTCGATCGATGCGCCGCGATAGTACGGATTATGTCAGCAGCACCTACCGCGATCACGTTCACGCTTTGAGTGCGGGCGTACCGGCGCGGGAAGTGATGGCGGAGTTGTTCGGGAAGGAAACCGGTTGCTCGAAGGGCCGCGGCGGTTCGATGCATATGTTTTCGGCAGAACATCGGCTGTTGGGAGGGTATGCTTTTGTGGCTGAGGGAATTCCTGTAGCTACTGGGGCGGCTTTTCAATCGAAGTATCGGCGCGAAGCTTTGGGGGATGAGAGTTCCGATGGCGTGACTGCTTGTTTTTTTGGCGATGGTGCTGCAAATAACGGGCAGTTTTTTGAGTGTTTGAATATGGCTGCTTTGTGGAAGTTGCCGATTCTTTATGTTGTGGAAAACAACAAATGGGCGATCGGCATGGCCCACGAGCGAGCTACTTCTGACCCCTTGATTTACAAGAAAGCTCATGCTTTTGGCATGGCTGGCGTCGAGGTTGACGGGATGGATGTTTTGGCGGTGCGGGAAGTCGCGAAGGAAGCTGTAGCGCGGGCGCGGGCTGGCGAAGGGCCGACTGTAATCGAGGCTTTGACTTATCGTTTTCGCGGACATTCTTTGGCAGATCCTGACGAATTGCGATCGAAGGAAGAGAAGGAATATTGGTTCCCCCGCGATCCGATTAAGAAGTTGGCTGCTGATTTGATCGATCGCACTTTGGCCACTGCTGAAGAATTAAAGGCGATCGAGAAGAAAATCGAAGCAGTAATTGATGATGCGGTAGATTTTGCGGAGAAGAGCCCCGAGCCAGATCCGAAGGATTTGTATCGGTATATCTATGCTGAAGATTAGTCATTCAGTTGACTGTTGACTGTTGACTGTTGACTTATACCAATTTTTTATGAGGCTGCATAGAATCCGATCTCCCTGGCGCCCCCCTTAATAAGGGGGGGGACAAGATTCCGATCAAAGTCCCCCTTGCTTTCGGGGGATGCGAGGGGGATCGAGATATATGCAACTTCACATTAAATTGGTATTAGAAGGAAGAGGATTGGAGTAATGAATAGTCTTCGTTTAATTTCTCCCTAAAAGGGAGAGGCTTTAAACCAATTCTTTCTGGTAATCTTTAGAAAAATTTTGTGCGCGGTTGCAGCCTACAGGTTAAAACCTGTGGCTGCACCAATGTGCAAGATATAATTGAAGTATACTTTCTATACGCAAAGAGAGGCGGTATGATAAATATCGATCGCAATCTAAGTCAAATTAGCAACAATATGGGTGCAGTTCGAGTCAAAGTCAAGCTAACGAATGCCATTGATGAAGAGTTAGTCAAGAGAGGATTGCTCAATCCAAATCTTCTGCGAGTGTACGAAGCAGAAGCACTGATAGATACTGGTGCAGTACGCACAGCAATTCCTGTAGAAGTTTGCGAACAGCTTGGTTTAAGAATTCGGAGTCAGGAAATAGCAAAGTATGCTGATGGCAGACAAGAAACAGTAGGATTGACTGGGCCTATGATTATTGAAATGGAAGGGCGCGAGACCATTGAGGCGGCAATGGTTTTAGGCGATATCGTGCTGATCGGTCAAACTGTTTTAGAAACTTTAGATTTGTTAGTAGATTGTAAGAATCAGCGTTTAGTTCCCAATCCCGAAAATCCCGAAAGAGCAGTGTTGAGAGTCTAAATTAACTAAGCTGTTTCACATTTAACCGGGATATTTGGGGCGGGCAGGATGCCCACCCCACAAGAATTTTAAGGGTTTACAGAGATTTTGGATGTGAATGAGAGATAGTGGTGAAGTCAGCCGCTACGGGATATGTATTATCGATGTCGTGAAAACTGTTGAGCAATCTCCAAAGTTTAAACTATTTTCGGCACTGGCCGCAACCTTCCCGCGACTTCTACACTCGGCCAACGCGGATCGAAAGTCAAATTTTCAAACTTCCCATAGCTACCAATTACAAACGTATCCTCAATTTTTGCTCCCGACAAACTCGGATTCCAAGCCACAGCCATATTTGCTGCTAAAATATCTGAAGTAGCCGGATTCGCCACAATTTCCCGCGCCAAGTATCCAGTAGTTCCGCCTTGATGGTGTTCCCGAATTGCTTGAGGATATCCGTGCTGTTCGTAAGCTGTTTTTAGCGTATCATAAACTGAATTTAACGAGACTCCCGGGCGGCACGAATCCAAGGCGGCGGCTTCAATTGCTCTGACTTGTCTGTGCAACTCTGAATGCTGTTTTTCTAGGGAACCAAAACAGACAAATCGGGTTAAATTTGCATACAAACCGTTTCCCCTAGCGCAGAATACTAACATGGCTTGCTTCCCGATTTGTTCGGCGGTAGCGGTGGCGTGGCGGTATAGCGGCAAGCGCCTTTCTCCAGCAACTAATGTCAGGGCTGGATGCAAACCTCTCGCCCACAATGCCTCTGCACCGGCACCTGCTAATTGATATTCTGTCCATTCCGGTTTGGCGGCTGAAAGTACCTCTGTCATCGCTTCGCTGGCTAAACGCCCGACTCGCCGATACCGCTCTAATTCGCTTGACATCATTGTCTGTTTGCGAGACTGTAAAGATGCGATTATTTGTGTTTCTTGGGGATGAATTGGTCGATCGCACATCACGTTACCGCCACCAGTAATTTCTTTAACAAAAGCTTGGCGCTGTGCAACATCCGCCCAAGGATAGATGTGTATTTGAAAGTTGGCTGGAAGTTCTTCGTCTTGCAGGCGCTGGGCTTCGATTTCATCTGTCAGCACAAAAGCGTTTTCGGCGGTAATTAATATTTCTGCAACTCCGGTTTCTGCGGTAAGCAATACTGTATTGGAACCGCCCGCTGTCGCCCAAGCAAACCAATCTGTGCCACGCAAGCGAAGGGCGATCGATCCTGTTTCGGTTAAGGCTTTGCGGATGAATTCGAGTTTGCTGTCAACTTCTGCATTTAATGAGTTTACCATCGTTCGTAGTAAGGACTTCAGTCCTTCTTAAAAGGTTCGTAGTAAGGACTTCAGTCCTTCTTAAAGGTTAGTAGTAAGGACTTCAGTCCTTCTTAAAGGTTCGTAGTAAGGACTTCAGTCCTTCTTAAAGGTTAGTAGTAAGGACTTCAGTCCTTCTTAAAAAGGTTAGTAGTAAGGACTTCAGTCCTTCTTAAAGGTTCGTAGTAAGGACTTCAGTCCTTCTTAAAAGGTTCGTAGTAAGGACTTCAGTCCTTCTTAAAAAGGTTAGTAGTAAGGACTTCAGTCCTTCTTAAAGGTTCGTAGTAAGGACTTCAGTCCTTCTTAAAAGGTTCGTAGTAAGGACTTCAGTCCTTCTTAAAAAGGTTAGTAGTAAGGACTTCAGTCCTTCTTAAAAAGGTTAGTAGTAAGGACTTCAGTCCTTCTTAAAAAGGTTCGTAGTAAGGACTTCAGTCCTTCTTAAAAGGTTCGTAGTAAGGACTTCAGTCCTTCTTAAAAGGTTCGTAGTAAGGACTTCAGTCCTTCTTAAAAGGTTCGTAGTAAGGACTTCAGTCCTTCTTAAAAGGTTCGTAGTAAGGACTTCAGTCCTTCTTAAAGTTTTCTAATAAAGAAGGACTAAAGTCCTCACTACGAACCTTTTTTGTTAAAGTTGTTAACATATATTGACTGTAATAAAGAAGGACTAAAGTCCTCACTACGAACCTTTTTTGTTAACATAGATTGACAGCTACGGCTTGCAATTCTTTAGCTTTTTCTTCGGGTAAGGCATCGTTGACAAACATTCCCGCTGCGAGTTCGGTTCCTGCTAGGTATTTTAGCCGATCGCTCGATCGGTAGGGCGGATAAAACTCAGCGTGCAAATGCGCCTCCGGGTGAGGTTTGCCGTCGGTGGGCCCTTGAAACCAAGCCATCAAATAAGGGAATTGGCGCTGCCACAAACCGTCATATTTAAGGGCGACTGTTTTTAAGGCTTTGGCAAGTGATTGACGCTGTTTTTCGGTAAGATCGATAAATGTGGCTGCTGGTGCGATCGGGGCAATCCACACTTCGTAAGGATAGCGGGCGCAAGCGGGCACAAAGGCGATCGCATCTTCGTCTAAATACAAAATTCGCTGTTTGTCAGCAATCTCTTTTTGAATCAAATCTTGCAGCAAACCGCTGCTGTTTTTTTGATAATAAACCGACTGACATTCCAACATCCGCGCCGGCACCGGAGGCACGAACGGATAGGCGTAAATTTGACCGTGGGGATGGTGCAAAGTTACTCCGACTTCTACGCCGCGATTCTCAAACGGTAAAACATATTGAATTTCGGGATTGCTGCCAATAACTGAAGTGCGATCGGCCCATACTTCTAACAATAATTCTAAGTGACTTAACTCCAAAGAACCCAACGAAGCCAGCGGATCTTGAGTAAATACTACCACTTCGCAAATGCCCTTAGCGGGCAAAGTTTCCACAATACTTGTAGGTGCATTATTTGCCTGCAAACTCATCGATGGAAAACGGTTGTCAAAAACAGCTACGTCGTATTTCCCTTGGGGTAATTCTGTGGGAAACTTGGGGTTAATTGTCGCAGCCAACGGATTGTATTCCGGCGGCGGCATGAATGTTCTGCCCTGGCGGTGGCTGGCGTATGCTACCCATTCCCCGCGCAAAGGATGCCAGCGAAAATGTGGGTTTGCCTTGACCGGTTCATTGCTGGGACTTACCGCCACGATGCTTTCTGAGATTGGGTAGCGGCTGTAGAGTGTCAGCGGGCGGCCGTCTGGTTTTTGCAATATTTGGGAGTGCATTTTGGTTGGGGCGGGCGATCGCTTTTAATAGATTTTAGGAGTATAACTTTGTGCTTGGAGAATTCGCCCCTACCTAAAGTCGGAAATTATGTTAAAAAGTGTAGTTCGGAGTAGCAACGTAAGCCGACAGTCCGCCAGGGGTTGAAACCCCTGGCTAATAGCTTAAGTCCTCTGAAGAGGACTAATGAGTTCTTCAGTCCTCATAGCGAGGACTTTCGCTTTGAGGCAGGGAATTCATTCCCTGCCGGACTGCGGGACGGTCGGTCTAACATTAAGCTGATGCCTTCGATCGCACTTTCCTTAGTTTGCACCATTGCCATTGATGTCGAAGTTTTCTATGATGGGAATTTCTGAAGGTGAGGAGGCTACTATTCGCAGGTTGATATCAACTATGATTTGATTTTTATCAAGAACTACATTTGCTTTTTTTATTATAATTTTTGCGGATAAACAATCGCCTGATTCAGGTTCGGGAGACGACAGAGTTTTATATCCTGCGTCCTCCAGCCATTCACAAATCTTCCTCCAGTTTTCTACCTTTTCATCACCTTTGCCTACAAGATTTTTGACATATTGGTATAATGTGTTACAGAAATCTACGGCAATCCCCTTGGGGTTTTTACTGAGCGTTTCGGCAATTTCGGTGGGACTGTGACCGCAGAGTAGACCGCGTAGATGTTGTTTTTCTGTGGGCGTGAGACGCTTGCCTTTGGCGGATGCGAGGTCTGTGTAGAGGGTTTCTAAGTCCCAGTCGCGGGCAGCTTCGGGGAAGCGATCGTTAGAGGATGCCATTGCAGGGGATAGGTTTCTGGATTTTTTATAATCAAAGTCTAGCACAATTCCTAATGCTTATTAGTTTCTTTGTTAAAGGTAGTTAGGTTAGTATCAGGGAAAGCAGGATCGTGATTAATTTTACACAGGAAATTCTGGCAAGGCTCACTTCTTGCGAGGTACCGTTTTCTGCTCGACAGAGTTATCAACACAAACTCCTCATAATTAGGTATTTACCCGTAAATGTTTAACCACGAATACAAAAAAGAGGCACAAGATAGACTGCGCCGTGCAGTAGAAAAGTACCAAAGAGATTGTGAGTATTTACAAAATGCCGCTGGAAGTCTTTATCAAACGCGAGTCAATCGTGGGGTTGAGATTATCCAACTATGCGAAAATTACATTAACACGTTGGCCAACTCGCCAAAAGAGTTTAGCAAAGTCGTTACAAAACTGAAGTTTCAGCTCAAGGAAATTACTGGCAAAGATTGGGATCTAATTTATTCGGCTCATAACAGCAATGTAGCAGCAGCAGGTGGTGCAGGAGTCATGGCTGGAGCAGGAGTTGCCTGTTTTGGGCCAGCAGCAGCAATGGCAATTGCCACAACTTTTGGAACAGCCTCAACAGGTACTGCGATTGCTTCTCTTTCCGGTGCAGCCGCCGTTAATGCTGCTTTAGCCTGGTTAGGAGGTGGCGCTCTTACTGTGGGTGGTGGCGGTATGGTGGCTGGAAATGCACTGCTGGCACTAGCAGGGCCGATTGGCTGGGGGATTGGTGGTGTAGCTTTGGCTGGTAGTGCTTTTTGGACAAGTAACGAGAATGAAAAAATTGGTGACGAAGCCAACAACCGCGCTCTTGAAATTGAAGGTGACACAGGTAAAGTCAACATAACAAAGAAAGAAGTCAATCTTCTTGAGGGGGAAACTGTCAAACTAGCTAACTTGATTCAAAGTGAACTGCAATACTTCAAGCAGAATGCACCTTTGAATTACCTGAATTTTAGCCAAGCTCTCAAACAAAGGCTGGGGACTTTAATCAATTCCATTACTTCCCTGAGCGAGTCTATTAAAAAGACCGTAGACCTGAAAATGTAATTATAATTTGGAGTGCAGCATTATGCTCTAGCAATTAGGGAGTAATGCTGCAATTTTTTTAAACATGGAAAACAGAGAAGATAGACATCTGACAACTCAATTCGTTGCTGCAATAGTAGCCGAGGAAAATCTGCGCCATGCAGAACAGCTTGCAACGGAACTCAGTAAACAAGACCGAGCATTTTTTGCAGCGGTCGGGGAGATTGATAAAGTTCGTGATTTTGTAGGTAGCCCCGAAAAAATTCTGGGAAACACAACCACAAAACACGGTGAAATAGCTGAGCAAGTGGAAGTTGGTATTCGCAATGCAAAATCTATTTTGAACTCCTCTGAAACTCGCGCTACTTTTGAGGGAGTGGGTAGAACAGCACCGGAAGATTATTTAATTGATGGTATTAAAGTACAGTCTAAATTTGTGAATGGGGTTGGCAATAACTTAGACCACGTTCTCGACCACATGAAGAAATACGAAAACTTTGGCAGAGATGGGTCATATTACCATATCCCTAAAAACCAATATGAAGTTATTGATAAAATATTGAAAGGGCAACAAGTCGAGGGAATAACAAGTCGTACTGCTCAAAAAATACAAGAAAAAGCTCAAGAAATAGAGCAGATGTCTGGTCGTCCTTTCAGTCAGACTGTTCAAGCTGGATCGTCTAACTATGAAGATGTGCAAATAGGCAAAGTTGACGATACGCTAGACCGCAAAGACCATGAATTAAAGCAAGAACACAAACAAATTAAGGATGGGATACGCTACGAGGCTCAACCTACTCTGGCTGATTTTGGTAACGTTGCTGTTAAAGGCGCGGTTATTGGTGGTAGTATTCGATTTGCTACTAAGCTTTACGCTAAGTATAAGCAAGGTAAAAACGTTTTTAAGGGTGAGTTAACCCCCGAAGACTGGCAAGAAATTGGAATTGATACCGCAAAAGGAGCTGCACTTAGTGGTATATCGGCAACAGCTATTTATGGGTTAACCAATTTTACCCAAATGTCTGCACCTTTAGCTGGTGCTTTTGTTAGTGCCGGCTTGGAAGTTGCTAGTTTAGTCGGTAGTTTGAATCGAGGGGAAATTACTGGAGATCAATTCGTTGAATTAAGTTTATTTGCTTGTGCTGATTCAGCCATTGTTGCTGCTGGAGCTACTATCGGACAAGCTTTGATTCCGATTCCTGTTGTTGGCGCTGTCATTGGTGCGATCGCAGGTCGAATTGTGACTGGTTTCTGCAAGCAGTTATTGGGACAAGATACTCATCTTGCTCGACAAGTGGAACAATATTATCAACAGTCCCTCGCTAAAATTGACCGAGCTTACAAGGCCGCCGTTGCTAATCTTCTTGCTACCTATGAACGACTAGGTAATTTAGCAGAAGCAGCTTTTGATCCTAACTTAAACCTCGAATTGAGATTGCAAGCTAGTATCGAATTAGCTGAAGCTTATGGCGTTGCTGATTCCAAGATTATTCACAATGTAGATGAGCTTGACTCTTTTATGCTGAGTTAATCGAATAAAATATTAGGAAATCATCGGGAATTTTTAACGCAGATTTAGTATAAGGTGCGCTTCGGCGCACCCTACAGAATTAGATCGAAGTTTTTACTCGTGCAACTTCAGCAACGGTTCAATCTGCTGCCTTTGAAACTGCAATTCATCCGCCAAAGGCTGATAAATTTCCCGATCGCCCTTTTCATCGCAATAATCCCACAGACCATTGTAACAGTGCCTGTCGTCGTCCCAACCCGGATGGTTGACAATCGGATACAAGCAGATTCCCTCTATCGGAACTCCTGCTTTCATCGCCGCCGCTACCTCCGTGCACACATAATTCAACCAGACAGGTCTAAAATCGTCTTCAGTGCCTGTTTCTGCAACGAATAAGGGGCGGCCGTAGTTGACTTTGATACCCATCGAAATGCGTACTGGTTGACTTTTTCAATGCTTTTTGACGCACGTTACAAGATGAGCAGGTGCGCATTGCGCACCCTACAAACTACGATATTTTAGGTGTTTGAGAGACTTTTATTCAGACTCAGCAGACACCTTGACAGGGCTGGGGCTCTTGTGCCCGTGGTTGCCCTCTTTAGTTTACGCTCTTGGTAGGCACTCTTGGCACTACCCTACAAATATGTACAAATCATTTAGGATTGCTATAGGTGGATTTATTTGACATTCAAAATCCGATTATTCTGCACTGGGAACATCGTTTGTCAGTGATAAATCTCCTTCTTCACTGAATTGTTCAAAGTCTTCATTTGTGGTAAACCGCTTTGCCTCTGTGGGATCTGTGGCTGCATTGCCCGCAAAATTGGTCGCTGCTGAGCGATCGATCGCAGCAGGATCGATTTCGGCTCCTGCCTCGGCTTCGGCGCCCAACAGTGCATTACCTCCAGCATAATGATTTTTTCCGGCGATCGTTTGTAGAGCTTCGGCGGCGGCTTGATTGGGAACTGCTGCTTGAGCTATCATTGATTCGTCATTCATGATGGGAACCTCTTGAGTTGTGGTTTAGTTTGCTTATTTTAAACTAGAAAATCAGCAGGATTTGTGATTAATTGGCTTGCTTTATTATAACTGATTAAAAACGATCGGCAACAATGCTACTGGAATCAAAATTTGCGCGATGGCAATTGTCGTATCCATAGATTGGACGCTCCTCATGTAGGTTAATTGCGATCGGTCAAAACATCCCGAATCGTTATAGCAACATTTCTACGATTAGAATGACCAAGTTTTTTTCCTCAAGTCAATAATCTAATCACCAGAAGTAGAAGTGCAACTGCAAGCAAGCCACCATAGAATATGAACATCAGATCGCCGAACCACTTTGGTAAGAAGAAAATGTCGGTCACTTGACCGTGATACGATTCCAAGCTTTCGGCATAAATTGTCAGGGGACAATTCCAATTGTTGGCGATGAGAACGATGATTTCGATCGCGAATAAAGCAACGGCAATCCATGTGAAAATTGAGATTTTGTCAGCAGTAACTTCAGATAATAGAACTGCCATGATTACATTAAAAAATACGAATATCGCAGTATGAACGAATCTGACGAAGGCGATCGAGTTCAGCATAAAATATTTGACTCCATGAGATTTTACCTGCCAAGCCGATCGCACGTCATTTATCTCTCATTTATTTTCCCGATCCCTTCAGTCTGCCTGTTGACGATTTTCGGGCTGCCATAGTAATTGATTTTCCCTACACCAGATGCCTGTGCATCCAGTTGCCCCGTCACATATATATCAACATTACCTATTCCAGTCGAATTTACCTTCGCGTTTACAGTATGTAAATTTTTCGCGTCTAAACTTCCGACACCCGATAATGTAATATCAGCTTCCTTTGTTTCACCAGATGCAGTGAAATCCCCGACACCATTCACCACTATCTCCAATCGGTCGTTCTTTACATTTGATAGATTAGCTTTACCTACTCCATCGAAGACAAACTTTTTAAGATCGGGAGTGGATATAATGATTTGTAGTTTTTGCTGAGGATTGTATCCTTTAGTGGGTCGGATGTACAAAGTACCATTTTTAACTTCAGTAGTAATTAATGGGATGATGTTATCATCGCCACTAATTTCGAGACTCTCCTGCCCTTGAGAACGCACTTGGATCGAACCAACATACTTCGCGTCTAGAGAATCGAAGGAAGCAAGCGATCTTTTCTCGGTTTTAACAATCCCACTTCCTTGAAGGTTGGGGTTGAGAATAATGAGATTGCATCCTACCAAGCCAGTAACTAATCCGATGCTGAGCAGTGTCAATATCTTCATGGTCTTTCTTTCACTCAAGAGATAGGTGATCAGGCAATACGGTTCAGTTAAGACAGATCCCCCCTAACCCCCCTTAAAAAAGGGGGGACAAGAAAGCTCTCAAAGTCCCCCTTGCTTTCGGGGGATGCGAGGGGGATCTCCGGGGTATAAACAGTCGTAGGGTGCGTCGCCCTAGACAAGCCATAAATTTGAGCGACAATCTCACAGCGACGCACCTCATAAGCTGTCGCGCATTTAAATTGTATATTTAGAGCGGGCGGGACGCTCACCCACAAGAGTTTGATTGTTTTTAAACATCCAATTTAAGTGCTGAATAGCTTACCATTTTTACAAAGTTTTGCTACAAAAGAAGTATTCGATTTGTTTACACGGGCCTCGTAAGCCTCAAATAATCTAACTGAAAATCAAGTTGAGTTTTCTGGATATTGAGTCATTTTCACTAAGTAAAATACAGAAATCAAACCTAGCAAGCCAGGGGCACCAAGCCATACCCAGAAACCAGCTAACAGTTTGTGCAATGCCAATACAGAGAAAAGATTACTACCATTAGGTAAATTAAACCAAAATGCTGATAGTGTTCCGCCAAAGCCTATAGCGATCGCAGTTAAGGAAGTAATTGCTGAGAACTTATATTGCTGTCGAACAAAAAATATGCAAGATAGCCAATAAGCGGGATTAGCTAACCAACCCAAGGCTGGAATTTGCAGGAACAGCAATCCTAATATTCCCCAACCAGTAACTTCAAGCCCCTTCATTTCATAAAAACTCCCATAATCTTTTAGGTGCTCTATTGATATTTCTCTAGGAACTATCTCAAAAAGTAGACAAGGCAAGGTAAGTGCTATTCCGTATAGAACCCATTTGACATCTAAGAAGAGGGTGCAAGCCTTCTAATCATCAGCCTAATAAAACAAAGGTTGAGTTTG
>PVWI01000240.1 GCA_003003725.1 filamentous cyanobacterium Phorm 6
ACTCTTTGGTTTGTAACTAAAATTACTTCGTTAAAATATAGCTTTAATTCTTTAATATAAGCTTGTTCATTATAAGAGAGCTCAGGGGCGTTACCGTAATGTACAAAAATGCAAATGCTAATCATAGTTAAGTTTAATAATTAGATTTTATCTCTCCTGTTAATTAATTTTAAGAAATAATATTTTAACGGATTAGTATATTTTAATTGTTTCCAAGGTCTGCTACCATGAGGTTGATGAAGTACCGGAACATTCATCAAAATATAATTCTCAAATCCTAATTCGATAGATTTTCTAGAGATAAATACGTCAAACCAGTCTTTGCTTTCACTTAATTCTAAAAATGAATATGATTTTAAAAACTCAAGCTTTAATAAAGTACAGCAAAAACTTAAACTTCTTTCAGTTTTTAAATACGGAGCTCTTTCTCCTTTAAACTTTAAATAAGGGAAATTAACCTGATTAGCATCGTCAACAGTTACTGCACCAACCAATCCAATTTTTTTATTTCTATCCTCAAATGATAACATTTTCTCAAAAGTATCAGTCTTAATTTGAACATCAGATTCAACTATAATTAATGGTAAGTTTTCTTCAATTGCTACACCTTGAGCAATTTGAAGTACCAGCTTATAATTTGGAGAGGGATGAGATGTTATATCTTCTAAATTCACCAATTCAAAATTATAGTTTTGGCTAAGTTTTTCCAATGCTTTTTTGGTTACTACAGAGCTAAAGTCATTGTAAACAATATGTTTAACCTTACAAACGCTATTCTCAACGGCTTTTATGGTTTCTATAGTGGTTTCTAAAGAGTCCTTCACTGGAGTTACTACTATAGCTTTATACATAATTCATAGGTTTTATAAAAAACATCATTTATTGTAAAAAGGGATTTATTTATTGTTCAAATTACTTGAATTTAATTTCTTTAGCTCAAAAAACTTTGAAATTTCTGCTAAATTAAAAGAATTTAAACACATTTCTTTACTTAAACCACCTTTTCTGCCAATATAAACACCGTATTTCATGTCTAAGAAGCCTTCCGTTCTGTGTGCGTCAGGATTAATAGTTAATAAAACACCTTTTTCAATAGCGTATTGGTGCCATCGCCAATCTAAATCAAGTCTTAAGGGGTTAGCGTTTATTTCTATAGCTACGCCATTATCCGCACAAGCATCAATAATTCGTTTAAAATCTAAAGGATAACCATTTCTACTTAGCAATAACCTTCCTGTTGGATGGCCTAAAATAGTTGTAAAAGGGTTTTCAATAGCTTTAATTAAACGTTCTGTAGCTTTTTGTTCGTCCATTTTCATTCCCGAGTGTACAGAAGCAACCACAAAATCAAAACTTTTTAAAATTTCTTCCGGGTAATCTAAACTGCCATCCCCTAAAATATCCGACTCTATTCCTTTAAAAATCTTAAACGGAGCAATTTCAATATTTAAAGCATCAATCTCTATTTGTTGTGCTAAAATTCTTTCAATACTTAATCCACCAGCATAAACCGCAGTTCTAGAGTGGTCACTCATACCTAAGTATTCTAGTTTTAAAACATCTCTACAATACAAAGCCATCTCTTTAATGGTATGTATTCCATCGCTCCAAGTACTATGGTTGTGTAAGGTTCCTTTTAAGTCATTAAACTCAATCAGTTTGGGCAGTTTGTTTTCTTTCGCTAATGCTATTTCCTTGTAATTTTCCCTCAGTTCTGGCTCAATAAATGCCAAACCCGCATAGTCATAAATTTCTTGTTCACTTGCAAACATAATTTTTTCTGTAGCAAAGCAAGATTTTACACTTAATACATGCGTTTCACAACCTGTGGTCTCAAATAATTTATATGCGGCATCTTCGCTATTGCTTATAAAACATTTTATAGTAATTCCATTATTATCTTTTACAGTAATAAAATCTGGTGTTGTCTCTAATAATTCAAAAACCTCATGATTAAAAAGCTCAAAACTTACCAAGTTTTTATTGCTGCTAATAAATAAAAAATCTAAAGAGTCAATAATTTCACACTTCCTTCTAAAGTCTCCAGTAATAACTACCGAACTTTCTTTATCTAAACTTGATAGTAATTTTTCAAAAAGTGATTTATAAACTACTACCAAATTCTCAATTTTAGCATATAAAAATCGGCCAGCATTAGCCATTTTAAACTCAATAGCTTTTTTTATTTCTTCCTGCGTCTTATATCCAAAACCCTTAGCTTCAATCAATCTGTTTTCATTGCAAGCATAATACAACTCTCCAATACTTTCAATTCCTAAACTATCCCAAATTACCTTAACTTTTTTAGGGCCTAAACCCTTAATACTCATAATTTCAATAATTCCAACAGGTGTATCAGCTAATAATGTATCCAACTCCTCAATGCTTCCATTTTTTAATAGCTCACTTATTTTCTTAGCCATACTCTTGCCAATACCATCTATACTCTCAAGTTCCGCTTCATTTTTTTCTTTTAATTTAAAAGGAAGCTTATCAATTTTAAAAGAAGCATTCGCTATCGATCTTATTTTGAAAGGATTTTCCTCATGCAATTCCATCAATTGCCCTAGAAGTTTAAAAATTTTCGAGATTTCTTTATTTTCCATCGTCCGCAATTTAGCCACAATTTGCATTCAATGGAATTTTCTATCACAAATCTTTAATAAATTCTTACTTGTAGTATATATAGGTATAAGAAAGGGAATGTTAAACTTTCATGGCAGCCGCTAGTCTGGCTGTCCATTCATACTGCACCCCATTCCACAAACCCACCTCACAGCCTTAAGCACACCGCCGCACAACCCTACCCACAGCCGGTATCCATTTCCATCCAGCTTATTAAACGAGGTGCGTCGCATTAACACCAACCCTTAATCGGCAAAGTTATCATCTACATAAGAATACACGATGAAGACAAGAAAGAGAAAACAATCAAAAGAGCGTAAATAAAAAAAATAAATATACCTTATATATTAATCCCAAAATCAAAAAGACCTAACACCCTATATCTATTAACCAACTTGATTCCGTTTCTCTAAATGCAAAGAAAGTTTTCACAAGCAGGTTGGCATACACAAAATAAAGACCCATTCAACTAAACCAATCCCATCATCTTGAATTCAATGAAAGATTTCACAATCAAATAAAAACATAGAAAATGAAGAACCCTTTCAAACCGTAACAAAATATCCTTAAAGTAATCCCTCTTCAATAACCCCCCAATTCCGCCCTGTTATATGCGTCAGCACTATAGCAATCCAAGCACTACCATTGTAGCGTAAAACGTAGCTGAGAGTTTTTTTGTTACTTTTTTTGCGAAAAAAAAAGTTACTAGCCCTTTCGCCGGCAATGAGGCGGAGAAGATTCCAACCTAAAATAGAATTTCAAAAGATTTAAATCAAATTACCCCAATAACAATAACCTCCCCAAACCGCTCTAAATGGGGGTACCCTACTGTCCGTAGTCTTAAGCGAAGCGAGATTGCGGATTACTAAATGTAAGGGAGTCTCCAGACTCCCTTATTTAAGATAGAGGAAGCAAAATCCCCAAAATCACTGATTTCTAACTTACTTCTTATTCTCGAAGACCCTGATCTTAAAAAGCTCAACCATAAATTACTGATGCTAATAAAAACCAACCAAACCCCGAACTAGAGCCAATAAGCCTCACTAATTCCCCATTAGGTGTTAGGGGTGAAAAATTAATTCGCCACAAAATGAGGAAGTTAGAGTAAAACAAGCAAATAAAGGCAAGCAACCCTTGCGGAATAAGAAAAAGAGTTGCACCTTTGCACTCCGCAAACGAAGGGATGCGGATTTTGAATTGAAAAGCGAGAGAAAGAGACACAGACTAGAGAGGTTGGATAGGAATAGAAAAGGGTCAGAAAAAAAGTTTAAATTATTTTCAAAAACATTTTGAAAATAGGAAATAAAGTTTCATCTTTGCACCCCGGTTAAACGGGAAACATACTAAAGTAAGTTTAGTAAAACAAAAGCTAAAAATTTTACGATCGTTGGATCGCTAAATATAGAGTCAAACCGTGAGGCGAGACAACAAGTTCTTTAAAAAGATATCATGTAGCGTAAAAGACACCAATATTCATTGGCGGTCTAAGAAACAAAGAATACAAATTAATTAATATTAACATCAAGTTAGTATCAAACCAACATTATACAATGGAGAGTTTGATCCTGGCTCAGGATGAACGCTAGCGGCAGGCCTAATACATGCAAGTCGAACGGGATTGGAAGCTTGCTTCCATGAGAGTGGCGTACGGGTGCGTAACGCGTATGCAACCTACCTCAATCAGGGGGATAGCCCGAAGAAATTCGGATTAACACCGCATAAAACCACAGGGTAGCATTACCTAATGGTCAAATATTTATAGGATTGAGATGGGCATGCGTGTCATTAGCTAGTTGGTAAGGTAACGGCTTACCAAGGCGACGATGACTAGGGGATCTGAGAGGATGACCCCCCACACTGGTACTGAGACACGGACCAGACTCCTACGGGAGGCAGCAGTAAGGAATATTGGTCAATGGAGGCAACTCTGAACCAGCCATGCCGCGTGTAGGAAGACTGCCTTATGGGTTGTAAACTACTTTTATACGGGAATAAACCTTAGTTCGTGAACTAAGCTGAATGTACCGTAAGAATAAGGATCGGCTAACTCCGTGCCAGCAGCCGCGGTAATACGGAGGATCCAAGCGTTATCCGGATTTATTGGGTTTAAAGGGAGCGTAGGCGGCCTATTAAGTCAGGGGTGAAAGACGGCAGCTTAACTGTCGCAGTGCCTTTGATACTGATAGGCTTGAATGTAGTTGAGGTAGGCGGAATGTGACAAGTAGCGGTGAAATGCATAGATATGTCACAGAACACCGATTGCGAAGGCAGCTTACTAAGCTATAATTGACGCTGAGGCTCGAAAGCGTGGGGATCAAACAGGATTAGATACCCTGGTAGTCCACGCCCTAAACGATGATAACTCGATGTTGGCGATATACAGTCAGCGTCCAAGCGAAAGCGTTAAGTTATCCACCTGGGGAGTACGCCCGCAAGGGTGAAACTCAAAGGAATTGACGGGGGCCCGCACAAGCGGAGGAGCATGTGGTTTAATTCGATGATACGCGAGGAACCTTACCCGGGCTTGAAAGTTAGTGAATCATTTAGAGATAGATGAGTGAGCAATCACACGAAACTAGGTGCTGCATGGCTGTCGTCAGCTCGTGCCGTGAGGTGTTGGGTTAAGTCCCGCAACGAGCGCAACCCCTATGTTTAGTTGCCAGCACATAATGGTGGGGACTCTAAACAGACTGCCTGTGCAAACAGAGAGGAAGGAGGGGACGACGTCAAGTCATCATGGCCCTTACGTCCGGGGCTACACACGTGCTACAATGGACGGTACAGAGGGCAGCTACCTGGCAACAGGATGCAAATCTCAAAAAGCCGTTCACAGTTCGGATCGGGGTCTGCAACTCGACCCCGTGAAGTTGGATTCGCTAGTAATCGCGTATCAGCAATGACGCGGTGAATACGTTCCCGGGCCTTGTACACACCGCCCGTCAAGCCATGGAAGTTGGGGGCGCCTAAAGTCTGTAACCGCAAGGAGCGGCCTAGGGTGAAACTGATAACTAGGGCTAAGTCGTAACAAGGTAGCCGTACCGGAAGGTGCGGCTGGAATACCTCCTTTCTAGAGTTACTTAGACTAAGAATTTTACGTTACATGAATATTTTTTTATAAAAAAAAAGATGAACCTGAAGAGATGATTATCGGTGGACATACACCACTGAGGAAGGGGAGACAAATAGTCCCGTAGCTCAGTTGGTTAGAGCACTACACTGATAATGTAGGGGTCAGCAGTTCAAATCTGCTCGGGACTACAATCATTTTAGAAGGGGGATTAGCTCAGCTGGCTAGAGCGCCTGCCTTGCACGCAGGAGGTCAACGGTTCGACTCCGTTATTCTCCACTGCTAAGCAACTAGCAAAACATTGGTTTTGACTAAGCTTAAGAAAGTTCTTTGACATATTGGAAGAAGTTATTGAAAGAGAAGATAACAAAAACAACAGGTAGAGCAATCTACAGTAGCGTAAGAACTACAAAAGAGAAAGTAAATAAGAGCACACGGGGAATGCCTAGGCTCTCAGAGGCGATGAAGGACGCGATAAGCTGCGATAAGCTGTGGTGATTGGCACATACGAATTGATCCGCAGATTTCCGAATGGGGAAACCTAATTAACTGAAGGTTAATTGCAATAGCGCAAACCTGCCGAACTGAAACATCTAAGTAAGCAGAGGAAAAGAAAACAATAGTGATTTCCAGAGTAGTGGCGAGCGAAATGGAAATAGCCCAAACCTATATTGTTACGGCAATATGGGGGTTGTAGGACTACAATATGAGTATTAAAGTGAAGTCGAACAGGAAGGGAAGCCTGGCCAAAGAGCATGATAGCTGCGTAGACGAAAGCAATAATATGATAGTAGTATCCTGAGTACCGCGGGGTCGGAGACGCCCTGTGGGAATCTGCCAGCACCATCTGGTAAGGCTAAATACTCCTGAGAGACCGATAGTGAACCAGTACCGTGAGGGAAAGGTGAAAAGAACCCCGAACAGGGGAGTGAAATAGAACCTGAAACCGTGTGCTTACAAGCGGTCGGAGCAGACTTGTTCTGTGACGGCGTGCCTTTTGCATAATGAGCCTACGAGTTACTCCTCTCTGGCAAGGTTAAGTGTTTTAGACACGGAGCCGAAGCGAAAGCGAGTCTGAATAGGGCGTACAGTCAGAGGGGGTAGACGCGAAACCTTGTGATCTACCCATGGACAGGTTGAAGGTGCAGTAACATGTACTGGAGGACCGAACCGATAAACGTTGAAAAGTTTCCGGATGATCTGTGGGTAGGGGTGAAAGGCTAATCAAACTGGGAAATAGCTCGTACTCCCCGAAATGTTTTTAGGAACAGCGTGGCGGTAAAGTTTAACAGAGGTAGAGCTACTGATTGGGTGCGGGGGAGTCAAATCCTACCAAATCCAGACAAACTCCGAATGCTGATTAAATATACGCTGCAGTGAGGCCCGGGGTGCTAAGGTCACGGGCCGAGAGGGAAAGAACCCAGACCAACAGCTAAGGTCCCAAAATTACTATTAAGTTGAACTAACGAGGTCTGATTGCATAGACAGCTAGGATGTTGGCTTGGAAGCAGCCATTCATTTAAAGAGTGCGTAACAGCTCACTAGTCGAGCGATCGGGCATGGATAATAAACGGGCATAAAATAGTATACCGAAGCTTTGGATTTATCCGCCAACCGGCGGATGAGTGGTAGGGGAGCATTCTAACATCAGAGAAGCGGTTTGGTAATGAACCGTGGAGAGGTTAGAAAAGCAAATGTAGGCATAAGTAACGATAAGGCGGGAGAGAAACCCGCCCACCGAAAGACTAAGGTTTCCTGATCAACGCTAATCGGATCAGGGTTAGTCGGGACCTAAGGTGTACCCGAACGGGGAATCCGATGGACAACTGGTTAATATTCCAGTACTTTTTATAACTGCGATGAGGTGACGGAGTAGTGACACTGACGCGAACTGACGGAATAGTTCGTTAAAGGCCGTAGGTATTGGTTTAGTAGGCAAATCCGCTAGACTAGCTGAAAGCTGATAGTACCGCAAACCTTCGGGGGCGTGGATAGTTCAGGTAATCAGACTTCCAAGAAAACCCTCTAAGCTTCAGGTTATAAAAACCCGTACCGTAAACCGACACAGGTAGTCGAGGAGAGAATCCTAAGGTGCTCGAGTGAATCATGGCTAAGGAACTCGGCAAAATGGCCCTGTAACTTCGGGAGAAGGGGCGCTGGCAGCAATGTCAGCCGCAGTGAAAAGGCCCAGGCGACTGTTTAACAAAAACACATGGCTTTGCAAAATCGAAAGATGAAGTATAAGGCCTGACACCTGCCCGGTGCTGGAAGGTTAAGAGGGGATGTTATCCGCAAGGAGAAGCATTGAATCGAAGCCCCAGTAAACGGCGGCCGTAACTATAACGGTCCTAAGGTAGCGAAATTCCTTGTCGGGTAAGTTCCGACCTGCACGAATGGTGTAACGATCTGGGCGCTGTCTCGGCCATGAGCTCGGTGAAATTGTGGTCCCGGTGAAGACGCCGGGTACCCGCAACGGGACGGAAAGACCCCATGAACCTTCACTACAATTTAACATTGACATTGGGTACAGGATGTGTAGGATAGGTGGGAGATATTGAAGCTGCGTCGCTAGGCGTGGTGGAATCAACGTTGAAATACCACCCTTTCTGTATTCGGTGTCTAACTTTGCATAGCGAAGGACATTGTTTGATGGGTAGTTTGACTGGGGTGGTCGCCTCCAAAAGTGTAACGGAGGCTTTCAAAGGTATGCTCAGTACGCTTGGTAACCGTACGAGGAGTGCAATAGCATAAGCATGCTTGACTGTGAGGCCAACAAGCCGATCAGGGTCGAAAGACGGATATAGTGATCCGGTGGTTCTGCATGGAAGGGCCATCGCTCAAAGGATAAAAGGTACTCTGGGGATAACAGGCTGATCTCCCCCAAGAGCTCATATCGACGGGGAGGTTTGGCACCTCGATGTCGGCTCGTCACATCCTGGGGCTGGAGAAGGTCCCAAGGGTTCGGCTGTTCGCCGATTAAAGTGGCACGCGAGCTGGGTTCAGAACGTCGCGAGACAGTTCGGTCCCTATCTGTTGTGGGCGTTGGAAATTTGAGTGGGGCTGACCTTAGTACGAGAGGACCGGGTTGGACTAACCTCTAGTGAATCTGTTGTTCCGCCAGGGGCATTGCAGAGTAGCTATGTTGGGAATAGATAAGCGCTGAAAGCATCTAAGTGCGAAACTAGCCACAAGATGAGATTTCCATTGAGGATCGTAGAAGACTACTACGTTGATAGGTTATAGATGTAAAGCGTGTGAGCGCAAAGTCGAGTAATACTAATTGTCCGATACTTTCAGGAAAACTGAATTTGTTATCTTCTCGAACAATACCTTCTTTCAATAATATGTCAAATTAAGCTGTAAGGCTTGAGGTTAAAGGTATAAGGTTAATAATTAATCTTAGATCCTACCCTTAGACTTCACAACCTTAATTAAAAATATTTAGGTGCCTATATCGGCGGTGTCCACCTCTTCCCATTCCGAACAGAGAAGTTAAGCCCGCCAGAGCCGATGGTACTGCGGTAAAACGTGGGAGAGTAGGTCGGTGCCAAATTTTATAAGTCTGAAAGACGACTATAAAGCAAATCCCTTCATCCAAAAGATGAGGGGATTTTTGTTTTATACCCCCTATATCCCCTAAAGGGGAGTTGGGGTCAAGCTGAAAATGTTTCAAGCTCTAATTCAGATGGAGAAAAATATTTAGTCATAAATTTTTAGTGAGTATGAATAAGAAGAAAGGATCAGATGAATTTTCTGGGGATTAGGCAAAAAGTTCTTCCAATCTAAAGAGGAAGATTTGACATCAACTACCCCTCTGAGGTTGGCTCTAAAGAGTTTTATTTTTGAGTTAAACGATTGCATTTGCATTTGTGTTTCTATTGATGAAGAAGTTTAGCATGGTTCCCAGATGGTATTTAATGCTTTTGGCAGCAGTGTTGAAATTATCTAATTTCAGTTCTTTTGTTTTCTCTATCCATATCCAGTACAGTATTTTTTCTTTTGCCCTTTCTTTAGAGGTTTGTTCGTATATCTTTCTGAACTCGAGTGTGTGCTTATAAGCTTGATGAAGGAGGGAGTAATTTTTGAATAGCAGATCGGCTCTAGTTTTTTTGATTAATCGACCACTCATTTGGTTTCTTGGTAATAATATACCGACTTCTAGCCAAAAGCTGTGTTGGAGTATCATCGTTTTCAAGGGTAACTGGGACGTGTTTTATTCCCTTTGCTTTTACCGCTTTTATGTCTTGGTTTTCCTGCTCTATTGCTTCCCACCTTAACTTAATCCTCTGATGCTACCTTTGACTAGAGGGATTATAAAGTCAGATTTAATATAAACACATTAAATTTGAAACTATGAACAAACGAATGTTTGATGATTCCTTTAAAAAAATGGCTGTAGATTTATCTGTTAGTCGCGGTTCGGGATACTGTACAAAAAAGTGTGTAAAGCACAAAAAAGACGATTTTTGAATTGCAAGCAAAAATTGACAATATGGACTT
>PVWI01000241.1 GCA_003003725.1 filamentous cyanobacterium Phorm 6
CGCGGGAAGCACCCACACCCACGAACATTTCTACAAATTCTGAACCGGAAATCGAGAAGAAGGGCACGCCTGCTTCTCCAGCAACTGCTTTAGCCAGCAGGGTTTTGCCTGTTCCGGGAGGGCCGACTAGCAGCACACCTTTAGGGATTTTTGCTCCGACTGCGGTGAAGCGATCGGCATTTTTCAGGAAGTCTACGACTTCGGCGAGTTCTAGCTTGGCTTGTTCGATGCCGGCCACGTCGCTGAAAGTCACCTGAGTTTGCGGCTCCATTTGGACTCTAGCTTTGGATTTGCCGAAGTTCATGGCTTGATTTCCGGGCCCGTTTTGGGCGCGTCGCACCAAGAAAAACAGTCCCACCAAAAGCAAAATCGGGAAGAACAGGCTGCTGAGGGCTTTTACCCAGAAACCTTCGTCGTTTTGGGGTAGAACTGAAATATCTACCTTATTTTTGGTCAGGATGTTGATCAGATCGGGGTCGTTCGGCAGGTTGACGATCACTTTGCTGCCGTCTTGGGCTGTGACGAGGGCTTTGCTGCGATCGGAACTGATGTTTATTTTGTCTACTCTGTCGCCTTCGACTTCCTGAATGAATTGGCTATACTTCCAGACTTCCCGGCTTGGGGGCTGTTTATCAAAAAATGCGGTTGCTAAGGCAATGACTACAATAGCCAGAAGTGCGTACAGGCCTGCGTTTCTCCAGCGTTTATTCACCGAGGTCGATCTCCTAATTTTTAGTCCCTGTGATTCGGGAATTTTTATTTATGTTCATCAATCTTAACTTAATTGTAACTTCTTTGGGTGTGCTGGGGAATTCGGGCAGTGCGTCTGGAATCTGAGGTGGTGGAAACCGAACTGCCCTGGAAGCCGTCAGCATAGGAAGTGCTTTACTAAGGAGTGCATTTTTAACTACACTATAATCCTTGATTTGTCAAGCGATCGCCCGACTGTGCTCTTTTGGTAGCCGACTTGGCGTATAACTGTGAAGAAGCTTTGGAGCAACCGCAGTGCGATCGGCTGTTTATCTATAGGAAATCACTCAAAAAAGTTAAGCCACAGACCTTCGGCATTTTCTAAAATATCCTGTAAAAGGTTAAAATTCCCGAATAATGATTCAACTAAACTCTGAGTTTTGACTTTCATGTTGCAGCAATAAAAAAGGAACTTAAAACAATGGCAATTAAATCATCAATGGCAATAGATTTTATTCGTAACTTTGTTCAACCTGGAGAGCTGGTTTTTGATGTGGGGGCAAATATCGGGCAAAAAGCTGATGTCTATGCTGCCGCTGGGGCGAAAGTGATCTGCTTTGAACCACAGCCGAATTGTGTCAACATCCTGACCGACAAATACCAGCACAATCAAAACATCGCCATCGTTAATAAGGGGTTGGCGGAACAAGCGGGAACGATGCAGCTTTCCGTATGTACTGATGCCAATTACATCTCAACTTTTTCTAAAAAATGGCAAACAGGACGTTTTGCTAACTACCAATGGAATGAAACTGTTAGCGTAGAAGTTACTACCTTAGATGAGATGATAAAAGTGTGGGGACGACCGCATTTTTGTAAAATAGATGTTGAAGGCTTCGAGTTTCAAGTATTGCAGGGACTATCTACACCTATTCCTTATATATCATTTGAGTTTGCGATCGAATTTATTGACGATACAAAAAAGTGCATCAACCACCTGAAAAGTCTCGGCTATAAGCTTTTCAATTTTGCCAATGGCGAACAAGCTAATTTAGTATTTCCTGAATGGGTGTCCGAGGAACGTCTTGTCAATTACCTAGAGTCTAGCAATTACCGCTTACTGTGGGGAGATATCTATGCTAAATTCGAGGCAAATCAGCATCATACTTCTGGTAGCGGAATAGCTAAAAATAGCAGCAATGAAGTAATAGCAACAAAAGGATATCTCAACTTACAGAAACTTTGTCAGGAACACTCGATTAGCCCGCGCGGTCTGATTCATATCGGAGCCCATGAAGGGCAAGAAATGAAGGAATATCAAGCGATGGGCGTGCCAAAAGTCCTATTTATAGAAGCTAACCCTTCTGTCTTTGAAAGGTTGAAACAGAATATAGCTGGACTTCCTAATGTGTGGGCGGCAAATTGTGCTGTTAGTAACGAAAATGGTACAGTAAATCTGCGGGTTAATTCCCACGATATGAGCAGCAGCATTCTGCCCCTGAAGCTGCATAAAGATATTTATCCCGGCATGGTAGAGGTGAATCAAGTTACCGTCATCTCGAAAACTCTTGATTCGCTGATGCAACAAAGCCAATTCACTTCATCTGATTTTAATATGATTAATATTGATATTCAAGGTGCAGAACTTTTGGCTTTTCAAGGCGCAGTCGAGACTTTGAAATATATAGACGCAATTATCACAGAAGTTAATCGCGAAGAACTTTATGAAGGGTGCGCGTTAATTGACCAAATTGATGATTTTCTCTCATCATACGGCTTTGTGCGAGTAGCGATGGCCAATCCTTCCCATCCATCTTGGGGAGATGCTTTTTATGTGAAAAAACCACTTCCAAGTCAAGATGCGGGTAATTTGAGTTCGAGCGGCTTGTCTGTAAGTGCGATCGACAATACCATCATCGCAACCAGCATCGCACCGGGAAATATTGACAATCAGCGGGCTGCTGTTGAAAGCTGGCGAGCTCTGGGATTTTCGCCTGTTTCGCTCAATAGCCCCGAAGAAATTAGCCAACTACAGCCCATCTATGAAAATGTTACTTTTCATGCGGTAAACCGGGATGCACGGGTCGAGGCGGGAAGACCGCTAGTGTATCTTGATGATATATTTGCATATTTGGGCGATCGCCCTACAAAAATCTGTGGCATAGTCAACTCAGATATCCGCCTGAAAGCTGGTAACGATTTTCTAGCCTTAATCTGCAAAGAAGCGGAAAATTCCATAGTTTTCGGTTCGCGAGTCGATGTCGAGACATCTGAAAACACAGAGGGGCAATTTTACGCTCAGGGATTTGATTTCTTCTTCTTTGACAAACAACTGTTAGAACACTTTCCAACTTCCCAATTTAGTTTAGGTCTTCCCTGGTGGGATTTGTGGATACCGCTTACCGCTCATCAGAAAAATCTCAATCTGAAATATCTTGCTAGTCCTGTTGCCTATCATATCAAACATCAGGTCAATTACATCAACAAATTTTGGCAAACAAAAGGCATTCACTTCACAGAATTCTTTGATCGAAATTTGTCTCACAGATTTGCACAACTGCTGGCTAACGACAAGAACCGTTTGGAAGCAGAACTCATAAATGTTGCAACTCAATTCATGACATTGATTGACAGCAAAGTGGCAAAAATTCAATATGAAATCAAAGATTTAACTGCTCAAGTTTCAGAAGTTGAATTCCCGACAATATTACCTCTTTCAGCAAGCAGTGAAAGACCTTTTTGGTCGGTGATGATTCCGACTTATAATCTGAAGGAAAATTATCTTGAACAAACGCTGAAGAGTGTTATCGAACAAGCTCCATTTATCGAAGAAATGCAGATTGAAGTTGTGAACGATCATCCGAGTCAGTCGATTCAAAATGAGATAGAAGCAATTATCAAAAAAGTGAGTGGCGATCGGATAAAATTTTATCGGCATTCTGAAACTAATGTCGGTCAAACTGCCATTTTTAATCTTTGCATTCAGCGGGCTCGCGGTCAATGGGTTCACATTCTGCACGATGATGATTTGGTGAAGCCGGGATTTTATAGTAGCCTTCGAGGATCGATCGAACAACAATTAACTATTGGTGCTGCTTTCTGTCGCTGCGTTCATGTTAATGAAGAAAATGCGCCTTTATGGTTATCGCCTTTGGAAAAAGAAACTCCTGGAATTTTAACTGATTGGCTCAAAAAAATTGCCGTGTATTCTTGGATTGCGGCGGCTTCTATTGTAGTAAAGCGCAGCATATATGAGGAGTTGGGTGGATTTTGTCCGCAGGCTGGTGCTGCTGCTGATTGGGAAATGTGGAAGCGCATTGCGGTGCGTTATCCAATGTGGTACGATCCTCAAATTTTGGCTTGTACGCGGATGAATTCTGCATCATGGACATCTCGCTTGTTTCAATTGGGCGAAAATATTGCAGAGGCTAGAAAGGCGATCGAAATTTCCCAATCTTATCTACCCAAAGATAGTGGTGAGGAATTATCAAATCAGGCGAGAGATCATTATGCGATCGAAGCTTTAAAAATGGCGCATTCAATGATTGCTAGAGGCGAGATGAATTCGGCATTCGCCCAAATTCGAGAAGGATTGAAATGCAGTAATTCCTCAAAAGTAATGAGCTTGCTTCCGGCTGTTTTTCTGTCGAGCGAGTCCGAGCCAAAACAAACTTCTGAAACTAAAAAGATATCGCCAAGAATTATCATTGACGGCGTAATGTTTCAGATTCACAACTCTGGAATTACCCGCGTCTGGCGTTCATTAATTGCAGAATGGGCAACTCAAAGTTTCAGCCAGCAAATCCTAGTTTTAGATAGGAATGGAACTGCTCCAAAAATTGCCGGGATAAATTATCGGCAAGTCGCAGCTTATGACTATAGTAATACTGAAGCCGATCGCGAAATGTTGCAGCAAATCTGCGATGAAGAACAAGCTGATTTGTTTGTTTCCACTTACTATACCACACCGAGATCGACACCCTCTGTATTCATGGCTTATGACATGATTCCAGAAGTCATGGGAGCCAATCTAGCTAACCCTATGTGGATAGAAAAACATCAGGGTATTCGTCATGCTTCTGCATACATAGCCATTTCCGAAAATACAGCCCGTGATTTAGTAAAATGCTTTCCTGACATTTCTCCTGAGTCCATAACAGTAGCCCATTGTGGAATTGACAAAGCATTTTTACCCTCAACATTTGTAGAGGTTAATCAATTTAAAACCAAATACGACATCTCAAAACCGTACTTTCTGTGGGTTGGCGATCGCGTCGGATTTAACGGTTATAAAAATGCCCTCTTGTTCTTCAAAGCATTTTGTCAATTAGACCGTAAACATGACTTTGAAATTGTCTGCGTAGGTGGGAACTCAGTATTAGAAACAGAGTTAAAAGCCTATACTTCTGATATTACCGTTCACCTGCTCAAACTGAGCGACGATGAGTTGCGAAGCGCTTACTCCGGTGCTTTAGCATTGGTTCAAACATCAAAATACGAAGGTTTTGGGTTGCCAATATTGGAAGCGATCGCCTGTGGATGTCCAGTGATTGCCTGTACAAATAGCTCAATTCCTGAAGTAGCAGGCCAAGCAGCTTTGTATGTAAAATCTGAGGATGTTGAAGAACTGAAAAAGGCACTAATTGAAGTTCAAAAGCCTGACATTCGCCAATCATTAATTGCTGCGGGTTTGGAACAAGCTAAAAAGTTCTCTTGGTCAAAAATGGCAAAAATTGTTAGCTCAGCATTGATGCAAGCCTGCGGTAGCCAACAGCAAATCCCGGTGAAATCACCGGAAGCTCCAATATCTTTGTCAAGCATTATCGAGAAATACCAGAAAAATTCCGCCGATTTATCTGCACTAGCAACAGTCCGCCAAGCTCGGAGACAAATTGCAGCAATTTGGCTGACTTTGCCAACTGAACAACTTGCCAGCACCTTTGCAGGTGATGCGGGCAAACAGCACCAGGCGATGCTCAACAGTGATATTAGAGATGAACCGCTAACTGATATAGAAGAGAATTTTGTCAGCGAATTAACTGCGAATGTGGCAAAAGGATTTAATGATCCCAAGGCGATCAATTACCTGTTAGCAGCGATGCTGTATCGCCGCCCCCACCAATTGCCGCTCAAGTACGATCGCGCCAAGCTACCGAATTGGTTTGCTAACGAATATCTCAAATTCATGTTTACCTGTCCGAACTTATTTCAAACCGCAGGTGAAGCAGACAATTATTATCAATTTATTGCCGGGTGGATTGATTACATACATACTAATTTGTTCCAGAATGCCGATTCACCGCTTTGGCAGAATATTGCCTTATTTTTCTCGCAAGTTGCTAACTTTATCCCGCTGTACTTTACGACGGAAAACCTGCGCGAGATTTACACAAAGCGGGCGGATATTATCGAGTTTGCGCTCAAAAATCGCGGTTGTTCGATTGATTGTATCTTCCCAGGGCGATCGCCCGCACGCACAAAAATCCGCCTCGGCATCATTAACGACCATTTCGCGCCGCAAACCGAAACCTTCGCCACCATCCCGGTTTTCGAGCATTTAAACCGCAACCAGTTCGAGATTTACCTGTACGCGCTCAACACCAGCGGCCACCAATTAGAACAATACTGTCAAAGTCGCGCCGACAAACTTGTTGCACTCCCGAAAGAATTTGGATCGCAAGTCCAAACTATTCGCGCCGACGACTTAGATATCCTGTTTTTCGGTACGAATTTAACAGCTATCAACAAACCAGTTGGTTCCCTAGCAATGCACCGTTTAGCCAGGGTACAAACTACATCATTCTGTTCCCCGACAACCACCGGAAGTCGGCATATAGATTACTACATCACAGGCAAATTTACCACGCCGGATGCGAGTTATCAAGCACAATATCGGGAACAGTTGGCTGTACTCGAAGGCAGCGGTTTTTGTTTCAAATATGCAACAGAATCGGAAGTAGCAACAGTCAAACCTACTCGCCAAAGTATGGGGATTTCCGACAACACAACAGTGTTTATATCGGGCGCTAACTTTTACAAAATTCTGCCAGAATTGAGAGAAACTTGGGTAAAAATTCTAGCAGCAGTACCCAATTCAATCTTGATTTTATATCCCTTCGGGCCGGCTTGGACTCGCACTTATCCAGTCACGCCTTTTGTTAACAATATGAACGCTGTCTGCGCTAAATACGGCGTGAATAATAACCGTTTACTATTCGTCAAACAACTGCCAAGTCGGGTGGATGTCAAAGAGTTTTTGCAGCTAGCAGATGTTTATCTCGATTCCTATCCTTACGCTGGGGCGACATCGTTAATCGATCCTTTGCAAGTAGGATTACCGACGGTGGTTGTGGAAGGAAATGCTTTGCGGTTCCGTCAAGGTGCGGCGATGCTGCGAGAATTGGGAATTTCTGATCTAATTGCGCGCGATGAAACATCTTACATTCAATTAGCTGTTAATCTCGCGACTAACCCGCAATTGCGACTGCAAAAACGGCAGGAAATTTTGCGAAAAATGCAAGCCAATCCCGCCTGTTTTGATAGTGTTGCATACTCTGGGGCGATCGGCAAATTATTCCAAAAACTCTTTAGCAACTGGCAAACTAGCCACCTCGAAGCCTCGCGCAGCTTACAGGATAGCATTCCCAAGCCGCCAGATTTGGGCGAAATCCTCTCGAATGCTGTCCAGCTTTACCAGAGAAATTCATCAAACATCTCAGCAATATCTCAACTGCGTCAAATCCGCAAACAAATCGCTGATTTCTGGCTAAACATTCCCACCGAAAATCTCGAAACCGCCTACAAAAGTGCTGACGGTAAAAGCTACAAAGTCCTGCTTGCTTCAGGCTTTCAAAAGCAAGCAATGATGGAAGACGAACAAATATTTTTGCAGCAATTAACCCAGATTAGCAAAGGATTAGTGCATCCCAAATCAGTCAATGCCTTGCTGGGGGCGATGCTGTATTTCCCACCGGGAACAATGCGAATTCCCGAAGCTCGAAACCGCTTGCCGCAGTGGTTAATCGAAGATTACGAACAAGTTTTTGAGCCAGAAGCCACAGTCAAGTCCGAGTCAAGTTCTGAGTTGCTAGCTAAATACATTCAATCCCCGCAATTTGCGAATCAACTGTTAGGATGCGTCAATCTTTACCGCATCGATCCTTCTGACGAATCGGTAGTTTTGGAACTCCGCCAAATCCGCAAACAACTAGCTGATTTTTGGCTGATTGTTCCTTCCCAACAACTACAAACTGTTTACCAAGGAGCAGTCCGCAAGGGATATCAAGCAATACTTAGCTGCGGCTTGCAAGCAGAATCAATGACTGAAGCTGAACAAAACTTTTTGCAGCAATTGACTGAAATTAGCAAAGGGTTGGTGCATCCTCAAGCTATTAGTGCTCTGCTGGGTGCGATGCTGTATTTTGTACCGGGAAAAATGCGGGTTCCCGATGCTCGCACCCGCTTGCCGCAGTGGTTGATTGAGGATTACGAAAAGGTGTTTGAAAGCGCATTTCCTCAAACAGAACAAACCGTTGCTAAACAAGATTATATGCCACAGTTTCTCAATCAATTAACTGCTGCCGTCAATCTTTATGAAATCGACCCGACGGCGGAATTAGTAATAGCAGATTTGCGGTCAATTCGCAAGCAAATTGCTGATTTGTGGCTGAGCGTTTCTGGCGAACAACTGGAACTTTTGTACCGCAGCGATTTCAGTAAAGGTTATAAAGCAATGCTGGGCAGTGGGTTTATTAACGAGCCGCTAACTGAGACTGAACGCGAGTTTTTTAACTCGTTGGTTGCTGAGTTAGGCAAAGGGTTTGGAACGCCTCAAGCTGTGCATAATTTGTTAGCGGCGATGCTGTTTTGTCGCGCTGGGCAGTTGCGGGTTGAGGATGCGAATACTTGTTTGCCGAGGTGGTTATTGGCGGATTATGAGCAGTTTGTTGGGGGTGCGGTTAAGGTGGCTGTGAAGTAAACGAAGGTAATTTGTATCGAAAACACAAGATATTATAGTGTATGGCTGCACTAAAACCCTAACCAACCTCGAAGAGATTGCTCCAGTCGCTCAGCATCAGAATCTGCTAATTTGCCCATCGTCATTGCAACCAAGCTTTCATGTACTGTATACAAACCTCGCTTGACTGCTGTGGCCACATTTAACCCTGCTGTTGACCATTCAGCAAGTACGAACTCACCCTCAAGTAAGGATGCAGTTTTGCTTGTCAATGGCACAATCATGATGTCTTGAGATACGTGCGGCGCACTCACAACTATTGCTGGTCTTACCTTAGAACTAGACAAGTCTGAAAAGGGATATCTAACTAAAATTATGTCATTTTTAGAGGAGCTGGGCATAAACATCATCCTCAGTATTATCCCAAACTGTATCTAGTGATGTTTGACTGGCTTGAAGCCAAAACTCAGTTTCTTCATCAGGTAAGAGTGTTACTAATACTTTTGCCCCTTCGGGTAACTCTGATAACTCCAGCAGTTCAATTTTCCCTTGTCGAACAGTAGCCCAAAGTGTTTTTAGCATATCCACCTCATAAACTGTGCTTTATGCAATTTGCAGATTTCTGATAGGTTGTCGCACTGAGCGACTAATTACAACCTAACACTGTTTTAGCCCGATCGCCAAACGGAGAGTAAATCCAAGTTATTGCAGCGGATTAACCGCTTTGAACCTGGGGAAAAGGGGATATTAAACCCGGATTTGCTATCTATTCAAGACGAGTTCTGGATGTTGCGGCTCAAATAAGGGGCGTGTTACCTGGCGCAGGAGGACTGTTTCTAAACTGCCTTCTATGACGTTTGCTGCTTCTATTTCTAGTTCGCCCCACAATAGCCGATCGCCCTGAGTAGGCATTTTACCTAAATTGTGGATCATAAATCCGGCGATTGTTTGGTAAGCTTCGTTAATCGGTAGGTTTAACCCGAGTTTTTCGTTGACTGCTGTCACTTCCCATAGCCCGGAAATGAGTGCGGAATGGGCATCTTTTTCGACGAGAGTTGCTTCCGAAGGCGGCAGCAGCGGTTCTGACTGTTTACTGGTAATCCAACCTGTCAGCAGCCGCACAGTACCATTGAGAATTGCTAGCAGCGGCCACAGTATTTTTGAACAGATTTCGAGGGTAGGCATTAGCAGCAAAGCGGTGCGTTCTGGGGCGTGGTTTGCTAATACTTTGGGAATGAGTTCTCCTAATACTATTTCGATGTAAGTTACTAAGATGAAAGCTGCGGGAATTGCGATCGAATGCGCTGTCAGCATGGCGGGTAAATGACCGATCGCCAATTTGTCGATCCAGGGCTCGATCCAGTGCACAGTCGCTCCCTCGCCCAACCAACCCAACAGCAAACTTCCTGCTGTTGTGCCAGTTTGAGTCACCGACAGATAATGCGGTATATTGTTC
>PVWI01000242.1 GCA_003003725.1 filamentous cyanobacterium Phorm 6
AGGGAAGAGTTGGTTTCGGGACAGATCCGCTGGCTGGATCTCACGCCTGCGGAATACGCAGAAATCGATCGCGCCGCTGTAGCGCAAGTCGCAGCATCAGGAAGTTGCGCGCCCTATGAAAAAGAATTCATCCGCAAAGATGGGACGCGCTTCCCAATTTTAGTCGGCGCCGGAAACTTGGAAGGATGCACAGACAAAGGATCGTTCTTCGTGCTCGATATCACCGATCGCAAACAAGCCCAAAACCAGCTCCGAGAAAACGAAATTCGCATTGGCCGCCAACTAACAGAACTCGACTTAGTTTACAACACCACACCAGTCGGGCTGTGCTTTCTCGATACCAATTTGCGCTACATCCGCATGAACGAATGCCTCGCTGCGATCAACGGCCGCACGATCTCCGATCACATCGGGCGCACCGTCAGAGAAGCGATTCCAGAACTTGCCGATATGGTAGAGCCGATTTACCTGCAAGTGCTGGCAACGCAAACCCCCGTACTAGACTTGGAAATGAAGGCTGCAACCCTGCAACAGCCGGGAGTTGTGCGGGATTGGCAAGTCAGCTTTTACCCCGTAATCGATGAATCGGGAGCCCTATTGGGAGTCAGCACCGTGGTAGCCGAAATCACTGATCGCAACCAAGCAAAACGGGTAATGCAGCAAAGCGAAGCTTTATTCCGGCGGCTGTTAGAGTCAAATATTTTCGGAGTCGCGATCGGCGATTTGACCGGCCGCATCGCCTACGCCAACGACTCCCTGCTCAACATGGTCGGCTACACCCGCTCAGACGTGCTCTCGGGCCGACTGCGGTGGGACAGGATGACCCCCCCCGAATACCTCCACCTCGACGCCCGGGCGGCGCAAGAACTCCGGGCTTCGGGAGTCGCAACTCCTTTTAAGAAAGAGTACATCCGCAAAGATGGCAGCCGCGTGCCGATTTTGATGGGCGGGACGATCCTGTGTCCAGACAACCCCGGACTAGAGACGATCGTCGCATTTTACATCGACTTGACCGAAATCTCGCGGGTGGAAGCAGAACTCAAAAACAATCAAGAACGGCTGCAAATCGCTCAGCAAGCAGGCAAAATCGGAACTTTTGAATGGAACGTCCAAACGGGCGAACTCGCGTGTACGCCGGAGTTAGAGGCTTTGTACGGGCTGCCGATCGGCGGTTTGGACAGCAGCTATCAATATTGGTTGGCAATGGTGCATCCAGACGATCGCACTTTCACCGAACAACAAGTGCGGGCGGCGGCAGATTCCGGGGAGGAATTAAACATTGAGTTCCGCATTTGCCGCCCGGACAACAGCGTGGGCTGGATTGCTTGCAGGGCTAAGGTGTTTCAGGACGATCGCGGTTTGCCTCTGCGGATGATCGGGGTGAATGTCGATATCAGCGATCGCAAACAAGCAGAAGAGGCGCGATCGGAAATCAATCAAACTTTAGAAGCCTTGATCCAGGCTTGTCCCCTAGGAATTACCGTTTTTAGCGCCGACGACGGGATTGTGAAAATGTGGAACCCAGCCGCCGAGAGGATTTTTGGCTGGTCAGAATCAGAGGTGGTAGGTCAATTTTTGCCCACCATTCCCGCAGACAAACGGGAGGAATTCACGGCGAAGTTGAAAGGAATTCGCGCCGGAAATGCGATCGCCGGAGTGGAAACCCAGCGCCAAAGAAAAGACGGCCGCTCGATCGACATCGGTTTGTGGGCAACTCCAGTCCGCGACGCCAAGGGTAACATTAACTGTATGTCGATCGTCGCCGACATTAGCGATCGCAAGCAAGTCGAGGCAGAACTCGCTCAGTTGCTCGATCGCGAACAGGCCGCGCGCGCTGAAGCAGAAGCCATCAACCGCCAGAAAGACGAGTTTCTCGCCACCCTTTCCCACGAACTGCGGACGCCTTTAAATGCGATTCTGGGCTGGGCGCAGGTACTTCGCAGAGGCGGGTACAGCACAGCGACTTTAGCTGGCGCCCTCGAAGCGATCGAGCGTCAGTCGAGGATGCAGGCGCAGCTTGTGGAAGATTTGCTCGATGTTTCTCGGATTATTCAAGGCAAGCTGGCTCTGAAATCCGGCTGGTTTGTAATGAGAAAGACGATCGAAGTTGCTCTGAATTCAGTCATTTTCGCGGCGAGGGCTAAGTCTGTGACTGTTTCCTCGGAATTTGACCCCGGAGTCAGTTTGATGTGGGGCGATGCCCAGAGGTTGCAGCAGGTAGTCTCGAATTTACTGACTAACGCCGTCAAGTTTACGCCTTCTGACGGAACTGTGGAACTCCGCTTGTCTGCGGTAGCTGTGGCTAATTCTTCATCACCTAATTACGTGCAAATTACTGTTAGCGATACCGGCAAGGGCATTTCTGCTGAGTTTCTGCCCTACGTGTTCGATCGCTTCCGACAAGCAGATGGCTCGATTACTCGCGCTGACAGCGGTTTGGGGCTGGGATTGGCGATCGTCCGGCACTTGGTGGAACTGCACGGTGGCACTGTACGCGCCGAAAGTCCCGGAGAGGGACTCGGGGCGACATTCACGGTAATGCTGCCCCTGAAACAGCGTCGGAGTCTACAGTCGCAGTTGAGAGGGGAAACCAAAGCCGCTCAAATGCCTCCGGGTATTTTGGCTGGTTTAAAGGTGTTGGTAGTTGACGACGAACCCGACAACCGCGAGTTTTTGGTGGTGGCGCTGCAACAGTTGGGGGCGACGGCGACGGCGGCTGCTTCGGCTGCTGAGGCGATCGACATTTTGCAGCAATCACCGCCGGATATTTTAGTCAGCGACATCGGGATGCCCGTTGAGGATGGCTACTCGCTGATCCGCAAAGTGCGATCGTCCGAATCTGACAAAATCAAGCGCTTGCCGGCGGTAGCGCTGACAGCCTATGCTAGCGAACAAGACCGCGATCGGGCGATCGACGCTGGTTACGACGAACACTTAGCAAAGCCGATCGATCCCGCTGTTTTCGCCGCCATTTTAGCCCGGTTAAAAAATTCGTAGCATCATCAACCCAAAAAAACCGGCGATTGAAACTCCGTCTACATTATTAGCCAAAATGAGGAGACGGCAGTGCCGCTTCCCTACAATTAATCACGGTAGGGAGACGGCACTGCCGTCTCCTCTATATTATTCCGGTGTAACCGGAATTAATATCATTCCTAAGTTCAGGAACCGGTGTGGCGATCGCGACTTCAAGTTAATAAGCAGCGTTGAGCCAAATAATCAGTTTCTCTAAAAGCTTTTTGAAACTGGTACAAAAAGCGATTCGAGGCAGCTATTTAAAATTTTGGTGTGTGAAG
Source organism: filamentous cyanobacterium Phorm 6 (assembly GCA_003003725.1). Lineage (GTDB taxonomy): Bacteria > Cyanobacteriota > Cyanobacteriia > Cyanobacteriales > Microcoleaceae > Microcoleus. The sequence continues at coordinate 3,297 of PVWI01000242.1, forward strand.
TGGTTTTAAATTATTTGATATTGACAAGCAGTTTACAAGCTATGGCGATCGCCCTTGCCCTCTCGCCCAGCAACTTCAGCATCGCATCGACCGCAGGCCACGCCGACCTCTCGGACATCAAATCCGGCGTTTTGGCATCGCAATCCGCCCCAAATCCTGCGCCAGATACCGCTAGCAGAGGTTTAGCAGAGGGAATTTACCTCTACGGCCAGTCTCGCCAGCCCGATGAAATTAAAAAAGAATATTTTGTATTTGAAATGCGGCAGGCTAAGGTCATCGGCGCTTTTTACCTGCCTCGGTCTGCTTTTTACTGTTTTTACGGCACTCTTGACCGGACTCAGTTAAATTTAACAGTAGTAGACAGTTACGACGACAGTCGCTCTCCCTACTCCGTAAACCTGCAACAGTATTACCCAATTTCTGTCATCAGCGAGAACGATCGGCGTATCCTAGGTATTTGCAAGGAATCTCACAAACAGCAGGTGTGGGAAAAGTAGCCCAACACTGGCAGACTAGCGCAGCGCCAGTCTGTCATGGTTGAAGCAGCAGTAAAATTGCTAAGTTGAGAATTTCGGACGGACACCACACACACGACAAGATGAAACTGCGTCGGAAAACACTATCAATAGTTGGGATTACCATCGCTGGACTGACTGGCATTCTGTATGCCGCCTCCTCAAGCATCCTTTTAGGCAGCCTTGTCAAAGCAGAGGAACAAGAAGCCGCACAAGTTGTCAAGGGAACTCTCAACGTGTTTGGCCAAACCGCCGATGACTTCAACTCGCGCTTTGCCGACTGGTCAGCCTGGGACGACAACTACGCTTTCATCCAAAACGGTAACAAAGAATTTATCGCCTCCAATTTGATTCCCGAAGGACTAGCTAATGTGAGAGTTAACATAGCCATCTTTGTCAATACTTCGGGCAAAATAGTTTACGGTACGGGTTTCGACAGCCAAAAGGTGAAACTAACCCCTGTTCCAGAAGCATTAAAACAGCAGATTTCTCTGGGCGCCCCGTTGTTGCAGCACCCCAACATCAACAGCAGCCTCGCTGGTATCCTGCTGCTACCGTCAGGGCCGATACTGATTACTTCCCGACCAATTGTCACAACAAAAAGCACCGGCCCAATTCGAGGCACGCTGATATTCGGGCGCAATTTGGATGCTGTGGCCATTGCCAGGATTTCTAAAATTACTCGCTTGCCTCTGATTGTACGCACCGTTAATGAGGCTCAGTTACCTGCTGACTTTGTGAAAGCGCGGGAGAAACTGTCGGCAAAAAAACCGATTTTGGTGCGTCGTGTCAGCGAAGATTTGATGGCAGGTTACACTCTAATCAACGATATTTACGATCGACCAGCGCTACTTCTACGGGTCGATATGCCCAGAGAAATCTACCGCCAAGGTCAAACCAGTTTAATTTACCTGCTGGTGTCTGTAACGTTAGCGGGCATTGGGTTTGTCGGCTGCACCCTGCTGCTGCTAGAGTATCTGGTGCTGTCTCCGTTGAGCAGTTTGGCTTCATCAGTGAACCGTGTCAGCAGCAGCCAAGACCTCTCAATGCGGCTGCCGGTCACGGGCGCAGACGAGTTGTCCGACCTTGCCCATACTATCAACGGAATGTTGAGTGCGATCGCCAGTGCCGAAAACGAACAACTTGAAGAAAAAGCCCGCTACCGAGCCGTAGTCGAGCAAGCTACAGATTGCATTTTCCTGTGGGACGCTCAAACCAAACGCCTTTTGGAAGCCAATACAGCCTTTAGAAACTTGCTCGATTACAGCCTGGAAGCAATATCGCAACTGACTATTTACGATATCACCGCCTACTCCCAAGACCTAATTGACAACAATATCGAGTCCCTGCTGACCGACAAAAAATTCAAAATGGGCGAAGTTCTCTACCAGCGCCGAGACGGTTCCTGCGTGGACGTAGAAGTCAGCGCCAGTGTGATTTCCTACGGAGGCCGCGAGATTATTTGCACTGTTGTCCGCGACATTACCGAGCGCAAACAAGCCGAAGCCGAACTGCGAGCCTCCGAAGAACGCTACAAACTTTTGTTTAAACACAACCCCCATCCCATGTGGGTTTACGACTTAGAAACCCTCGAATTTATAGCCGTCAATCAAGCAGCTATCCACCACTACGGCTACACTCGCGAAGAATTTCTCGACATGACCGTTGCCGACATTTATCCTCCCCAAGAACTGCCAAGATTGCTACAAAATATATCCCAAGTAGATGCAGATATTGATTTTGCCAGCCTGTGGCAGCACCAGAAAAAAGACGGCACAATTATTGACGTACAAATTACTTCTTATGCCCTGATATTTGATAGCAGAAATGCTGAATTAGTGCTGGCTCACGACGTGACCGACCGCTTGCAAGCCGAGGGCGAACTGTACCAAGCAAAGGAAGCAGCAGAAGCAGCTAATTTGGCTAAAAGTCAGTTTTTAGCTAACATGAGCCACGAACTGCGAACACCCCTGAATGCGATTATCGGTTACAGCGAAATTCTGCAAGAAGATGCTTTAGATTTGGGCGAAGAAAATTTTATTTCTGATTTAACAAGAATTCATAATGCAGGCAATCATTTACTGGGATTGATTAATGATATTCTGGACTTGTCGAAGATTGAAGCCGGTCATGCAGAACTTGAATTAGCAACCTTTGATGTATCGGAGGTAGTTCAAGATGTAGCCAGAACTGTTGAACCGCTATTTTTCCGAAACACCAATCGCCTGAATGTGGAGTGTCCTCCTAATATTGGCGAATTGCATTCCGATAAAATTAAGTTGACTCAAATTTTGTTTAACTTGCTCAGCAATGCAGCTAAGTTTACTCAAAAAGGGACAATTACGCTTAGCGTTGAAAGAATTAAAAATGATGAAAATAGTTGGGATTCTGAACAATTAATTTTCAAGTGTATTGATACGGGGATTGGGATGACTCCTGAACAGCTACAAAAGTTATTTCAACCTTTTACGCAAGCTGATGCTTCGACTACCCGCAAGTACGGAGGTACGGGTTTGGGTTTGGCAATAGCGCAGAAATACTCTGAGATATTGGGGGGAGAAATTACGGTAAATAGCGAGTTTGGCAAGGGTTCAACTTTTACTCTCATGTTACCGGCATAGCTATTTCCCTCGAACCGCGAGATTCTGTCAGATCCTGTCCTGTCGATTACTATAACAAAAACGGTTCGTAGTGCGGACTTCAGTCCGCTCTTGAATTGCGGACTGATTACTATAACAAAAACGGTTCGTAGTGCGGACTTCAGTCCGCTCTTGAATTGCGGACTGATTACTATAACAAAAACGGTTCGTAGTGCGGACTTCAGTCCGCTCTTGAATTGCGGACTGATTACTATAACAAAAACGGTTCGTAGTGCGGACTTCAGTCCGCTCTTGAATTGCGGACTGATTACTATAACAAAAACGGTTCGTAGTGCGGACTTCAGTCCGCTCTTGAATTGCGGACTGATTACTATAACAAAAACGGTTCGTAGTGCGGACTTCAGTCCGCTCTTGAATTGCGGACTTCAGTCCGCTCTTGAATTGCGGACTTCAGTCCGCACTACGAACCATATTAATACTCAATACCAGCTTGAGCTTTAATCCCTTGTTCTCGGAATGGATGCTTAACTAATGTCATTTCCGTCACCAAATCTGCCCGTTCAATGAGTGCAGGTGGTGCGCCTCTACCTGTCAAAATAATGTGAGTTTCTTCTGGTTTTTGTTCTAACCCGGAGAGAACTTGCTCGACTTGCAAATAACCCAGTTTTAAGGCTATATTAACTTCATCTAACAGCACTAATTTAAATTCGGGATTGCAGATAAAAGTTAAGGCTTTTTCCCAGGCTTTTTGAGCTGTTTCGATATCTCTGTCTCTGTCTTGTGTATCCCAGGTAAAGCCTTCACCCATTGCATGAAATTCTAGCTGTTTTTCCCATAGTTCAAAAACGGCTTTCTCTGCGGGTTCCCAAGCTCCTTTGATAAATTGTACTATGGCGACGCGGTATCCGTGACCGAGCGATCGCACAACCATACCCAAAGCAGCCGTAGTTTTGCCTTTACCGTTGCCAGTATTGACAATTATCAAACCTTTGTCTTTAGCAGCGCTGGCAATTCGCTGCGCCTGGACTTCTTGGCGGCGCTGCATTTTCTGTTTGTGCTGTTCGGCTGTTAAACCAGTGGTTGTAGTTGTTTCTGTATTGGTTTCCATGAGATTTCTTTTTTAACCGCAGATGTAGGCGCTTCGCCTTCCCGAAGGGTACGCAAATAAACGCTGATAGATGCAGGATGTGTAGTTACGCCCAGACTGTTTGCAACTTTAGCACGAAACCGGGCAAAATATCTTCTCCTGAAAGTTCTGTCGGACATTCCAGTATTTCTACTTCTTGTCCTTGGCGATAGATTTCTACTCGGCGCGTTTTGCGATTGATTAACCAACCTAATTTTACTTGGTTGTTCATGTATTCTTGCATTTTGTCTTGAGTATCTTTGAGACTGTCAGTCGGCGACATTAACTCTAAGACAAAATCGGGGGCGATGGGAGGGAATTTTTGTTTTTGTTCGGCAGTCAGTGCATCCCACCTTGCTTGTTCTATCCAAGAGACATCGGGAGAACGATTTGCACCGCTGGGCAGTTTGAAACAAGTTGAAGAATCGAAACAAACTCCCAGTTTAGTTTGTCGGTTCCAAATTCCAAAATCAGTAGCTATTTCAAAATTGTAATTTCCGGTTTCTCCTCCTGTGGGTGACATAACGATTATTTCTCCTTTGGCGTTGCGTTCAAATTTGACATCGGGGTTTTCGCGACACAGTTGATAAAATTGGTCGTCGGTGATTTGGGCGATCGCATCAAAATTAATGGTAACTGCTAGCATGGTATTATCTGTTGGTAAATCGGGTGGCATCAGCCGGGAAAATCCGCCAACTAATCCGAATATTGAACAATCAGGATTTGTCTAAGATTTAATTGACTCGGAACCAGCGATAGCCGTAAGCTTGTAAGGGAATACAGGGCGATCCGTCATCGAGAGATTCGTACAGGCGATCGCCAAATAAATCAATAAGATTGGTGTATTCGTTAGATTTGAGAGTAACCGTGCAAGGTTTGTCGGCTAGATTGTGGACGAGAAGCAATGTCCTGCCTTCCCAGTGACAGCAGTGGGCAAAAACCCAAGAACAGTCGGTTTCCAAAATTTGCCATTTTCCCCTACCGAACTCAGGACATTGCTTGCGGATGCGGATTGCACGTTCGACCCAGTTAATTAATGAGTTAGGATCGCGCTGCGCTGCGGCGACATTGACTTGCTTATAACTATATTCTCCGCTGGCGATCGCAGGTTTGGCAAGAGCATCAGTTGCAGCAGTCGAGAAGCCACCATTTGGAGCATCTGACCATTGCATCGCCGTGCGGACGCTGTTTCGACCTTCCAACGAAAGGTCATCTCCCATGCCAATTTCTTCGCCATAGCGCAGCATTGGTGTACCGGGCAAAGTGAACAGCAAGCTATAGATTAGTTCAATCCGGCAACGGTCATTTCCCATCATCGGCGGTAAGCGGCGGCGAATCCCGCGCCCGAAAATTTGCATCGTTTTATCGGGGGCAAACGCTGCAAAAATTTCCTCTCGTTCCGATGAAGTAATTCGGTCTAGCGTCAGTTCATCGTGGTGTCGCACAAAATTGAGCCACTGACAAATATGAGGAATCTCCGGTAATATTTTTAGTCCATCCCGCAGTGCGGTGGATTCTTGACGCGCCAAGGCCAAAAACAAATGCTGGTTCAACAAAAAGTTGAACAGGACGTGCATTCTGTCGCCCTTATCAAAGTAGACTGGAATGCGATCGGGTGCCACATTTGCTTCTGCTAGCAACACTGCATCAGCCTGACGCGATGACACAAATTCTCTCATTTCTTCCAAGAAACATCGCAGGTCATCGGGGCTTGTACCTTCGGTTGCAGTTTCTTTAATTAAAAAGGGAACAGCATCAATCCGAAATCCAGACACGCCCAGTTCTAGCCAGAAACCCATAATTTTGCAGATTTCTTCTCGTACCGCCGAATTGGTAATATTCAAATCTGGCTGTTCTTTATAGAAGTGATGCAAATAGTAAGCGTTTGCTTGTTCGTCGTACTCCCAAATACTGTCCTCGGCATCGGGAAACACCAGCATACTCGGATCGGTTTTGGGTGGATTTTTTGACCACACATAGTAATTGCGATATTTTGAATTTTCATCGCTTCGGGCTGCAACAAACCAAGGATGGCGATCGGACGTATGATTTACTACCAAATCGACTAGCACCCTAATTCCTCGTTCCCCTGCTTGGTGCATGAACTGGACAAAATCTCCCAGAGTTCCCAGTCGCGGGTCAATGTTGCAGTAATCCATCACATCGTAACCGTTGTCGCGGTTAGGGGAAGGATAAAACGGCAACAACCACAAACAAGTAATTCCTAGTCCTGATAAATAATCTAGCTTGTTGGTAAGTCCCTGAAAGTCACCTACACCATCCCCGTTCGAGTCCAGAAAGGTTTCAACATCAAGGGAGTATACTATTGCGTCTTTATACCAGAGGTCTTGCATATTAGTTAGTTAAATTGAGATATTGCACCTGTGGCAAAAACCGGATTTCTAACCAAAAATTAGCATTAAAATCTATATTTCTGGTTCACAAACCCGGTTATAAGTTTATTGAGAATGGTGCAAGATGTCCGATCCACACGTGCGATCGCATCTTATACCATTTTTCTAAAGATATGCTATAGATGAACTCTTAGCCCCCCCCTTAGTA
>PVWI01000243.1 GCA_003003725.1 filamentous cyanobacterium Phorm 6
AGGCATGGCTGCTACTGGATAATGCTTTTACGGTCACGCTACCACAAGACCGTAAAAGATGTCAAATGGGTTCTATACAGGGTATCTTACACAACAATTTTCTCTTTATCCAGACCTCAGTGTTGAGGAAAATATTAATTACAGTGCTGGGCTGCGGTTGGTGCCAGAAAACCAGCTAGAAATGCGACGTAGTAAGTATCTGAAATTGATGCAATTGGATAAGTTTTGCGATCGCCTTGCCGGTCGTCTTTCTGGTGGTATGAAGCAGAAATTAGCCCTCTGTTGTGCGCTGATTTCCGAGCCCCAAGTCCTGTTGCTAGATGAACCAACTACGGGAGTTGATACCATTGCCCGTCGCGAGTTTTGGGATATTTTGGCGGGATTAACTGCCCAGGGAATCACCGTTGTTGTCGCTACCCCTGATTTAGATGAGGCAGAACGGTGCGATCGCGTGGCTTTGATTTACGACGGGCAAATTCAGCAAATTGGTACTCCCACAGCACTTAAAGCCGCTCTAGGGGTGCAACGGTTGGTGATTCGGACACCTGAATTAGTCAAAACTGAACAAGCCTTATTGCCCTTAGTCAATCAAGAACAGATTGCTGATGTATCGACTTATGGCGATCGCATTGAAGTCCTAGTCAAAGATGCCAAACAAGGCGAAATCCTGGTACGCGATCGATTAACTCAGCAGCCAAAAACCAGCGATAACCAGATTGACATTCAGTCGGAAAAACCAACCCTAGAAAACGTATTCACAACCCTACTACGCCAAAAAGGGGGAGTTCCTAAATTTATTCAATTTCCGCGATCGCGTGTTAGACAGCAGGAGTCAGAAATCATAAATCAGCAAAAAATCCAAAATCCAAAATCCAAAATCCAAAATCCTTCCATCGCCATCTGTGCTCGGAATCTCAACCGCATCTTTGGTACTTTTCATGCAGTGGTAAACCTCAACTTAGACCTTCATTATGGCGAAGTTTATGGACTGCTAGGCGCAAATGGCGCAGGCAAAACTACCATGATTAAAATGCTGTGTGGACTATTACCAATCAGTTCGGGAAAAATCTCCATTGCTGGAGAAACAGGCAATCTGCGGAGTGCCCAACTGCGACAAAAAATTGGCTACATGAGTCAAAAATTCACCCTTTATGATGACCTGACAATTCTCGAAAACCTACAGTTTTACAGTGGAGTCTATGGCATTCCCCCCAAACAGCGACAGGAAAAGATTCGCTGGGTACTCTCAGTTTGTGGCTTAGAAAAACAAGAAAACCTGCTGACTAAGCAATTACCTGGTGGATGGAAACAACGAGTCGCCTTTGGTGCATCAGTCATGCACGAACCAGAGATTTTATTTCTCGATGAACCTACCTCCGGCGTTGATGTACTAGCACGTAAACAATTCTGGCAATTAATTAACGACTTTGCTCGTAATGGCACTGCAATTCTCGTCACCACCCACTATATGAATGAGGCAGAACAATGTAATCGAATGTGTTTTATGGTAGCAGGCCGCAAAGTGGCAGAGGGATCGGCAAGTGAGATTAAATCAGCACAACCGGGTCAATTATTTGAATTGCGTGTCGGGAAATTGCAAGAAAGTTACGATCGCCTGCGAGAACACCTAGAACCTTGGCGCGTCTCAATTTTTGGCGATCGCCTGCACATCGTCTTAGACGATCCTCAGCAAGAATTACCCCAAGTAGAATCACTTTTAAAACAAGCTAATTTACCCTTGATCGAAACCGAACCGATCGCATTTTCCCTAGAAGATGCCTTTATTGGAGAAGTACAACGGGCAGGAGGCGCACCACCATGATCCGACGAATTCGCAATCAAGTTTTCAAAGAATTGCAACAGTTTCAGCGCGATCGCTTAGGCGTTGCGCTAGCATTTATCCTACCAGTAATTGCCTTACTGATTATTGGTTTTGCCATTCGGTTAGAAGCAAAAAATATCTCTCTAGTAGTGCGCGATTTAGATCGAACTACCCTCAGTCGCAGCTACATTGAACGACTTTATGCCACTAATTTATTTGTTCCGGCAAAGTGGCAAGGAATGCGCTTTCCCGATGCGATCGATCGCGACACCGCCCAAGTACAAATTACCATTCCCCCTGGTTTTGCCGCAGATGCAGCAGCAGGAAGAACTGGGAAAGTGCAGGTAGTAATTGATGGTAGCGATACAATCAATGCCCGTGTTAGCGATCTAGCTGTCAAAGGAACAACTTTAGCTGTTGTACAAGAGCAATTAGGACAACTATCTGAGACATTAGGAGTTGTGGCTCAGGTGCGCCTGTGGTTCAATCCGGGACGGCAGGAATCCCTGTTTATTGTACCAGGAAGTTATGGAGTAATTCTCGCAATTTTCCCGCCGTTATTAATTGCGATCGCCCTTGTCCGCGAAAAAGAACAGGGTACAATTCTGCAACTTTATGCTTCTAGCCTCAGCGCCTTTGAACTGCTAATTGGCAAATCCTTAGCCTATATCGCTGTGGGTTTAGGAGAAGCCATTATCCTATTTGTTGTTGGTTTCTTCTTATTTGGAGTGCGCTTTATTGGCGATCCAACACCATTGATCATTGGTACACCTGTGTTTATGTTAGCGGGGGTGCAGTTGGGCTTAATTATTGGCATTTTTACCACAACTCAAAGTGCAGCAGTGCAGGCGATCGGCACAATTAAAGTATTAACTGGCTTTCTGCTAGCAGGGTTTCTCTTTCCCCTGAATAGCGTGCCGTTTCCCTTTTCAATTGCATCCTATCTAGTGCCCGTCCGCTACTACATTGAACTATGTCGAGATGTTTTTGTGCGGGGTTCCGGTTGGTTTGGTACTTGGGATCTGATTCTCGCCATGCTCATTTTGAGTATTGCCGAATTTGCGCTTGCTTGGTGGGGAATGCGTCGAATGCAATTGTCAGATTAATGGTTAATTGGGAATTGGGAATTGGGAATTTTGTAGTAGTAACTTGGTAATAAAAAAATGTTAAATAGTCGCCTTTTTGCTCTGTTAATTAAAGAAACCACCGAACTGTTGCGAAATCGGCAACTGGTAATTTTCTTGACGATTGCACCAATCATTTCTATGGTGATTTTTGGCTATGTCTTAAACTCCAATGTCACCCATCTACGGCTGGGTATTCTGGATCAAAATCAGGTCGCTCTCAGTCGGCAATTGGTCGATGCCTTCACTGCAAATCAGGTATTTATTGCCAGTCGCTACACCAATGAACAGCAAGATTTGACTCAACAGATTGAACGCGGACAAGTCGATGCTGGCTTGATAATTCCCTCTACTTTTAGCCGCGATTTGTTGCAAACTGGCAAATCAGAAGTTGCGGTAATAATTGATGGCATCAATGCCTATAGTTCTGGAATTGCCAAGGGTTATATTGCCCAAATCACAACTCAATTTAACCTCAATCTAGTAGAACAATATCAACCTCTATCAACAGGATTGAAAATTCCTATTCAGTCGGAAATCACTTTCCGCTACAATCCCGGTACTCTCGATAGTTGGTTTTTTGTACCTGGAGTCATTGGTGCGATCGTTACTCTCAGTGCAATCCTGGCCGCAGCAGTAGAAGCAGTGCGGGAAAAAGATCAGGGAACTTTAGAGCAATTACTGATGACACCTGTGGCTTCTACGGCAATTCTCATTTCTAAAATTGTCCCCATTTCTGGTTTACTCACCATAACTTTGCTGATGTGTTTTGCCGTTGCATTTTTGGTGTTTCAACTACCATTGCGAGGTAATCTATTTTTGTTATTGATTTTCTCAATTCTCTACATTCAAATTGGGGTTGCCATTGGATTAGCTATTTCCACATTTTCTGAAAACAAATTACAAACGATTCTAATTGGCATCTTTTTGAACATCCCGATTATTTTGTTAGGCGGTGCTGTTACGGCGGTGAACAGTATGCCTTTGCTATTTCGTTGGATTGCCAAAATTAATCCTCTTTATCATTATCTAGTCATTTTGCGGGGCATTCTGCTCAAGGGGACTGGGTTAGAGGTTTGGTGGTTACACGCGATCGCGATGATTTTGTTTGCCATAGCAACTCTGCTTATAAGTGCAAATCGTTATCGAAGACAACTTAGTTAGGAAGAAGGCCCTTCGACTCCGCTCAGGGAACGCTTCAGGAAGAAGGAAGAAAAAACTTTTTCTAATTTATTACAAATTCCCAATCTCCAATTTCCAATTTCCAATTATCAATTCTCGATTACCAATTACCAATTAGCAATTACCATGACTCATTTAACTGATTCTTCTCAGCTTTCCACAGAACCACAAGCGACTGATTCTGTTCAACCATCTGCACCTAAATCTTCTATAGAATCACCACCGACTGATTCTGTTCAACCACTTGTGGCTAAATCTTCTACAGAACCACAACAAACTAATTCTGTTCAACCACCTGCACCTAAATCTTCCATAGAATCACCACCGACTGATTCTGTTCAACCACCTGCGCCTAAATCTTCCACAGAATCGCAACCAAATGATTCTGCTCAACCACCTGCGCCTAAATCTTCTTCTCACCGTTGGTTGTGGTTGCTGCTAGGAACTATCGCGATCGCAGGCACCGGTGCAGGAATTTGGTATGGTTTCTTCCGTCCTAAAAACAATAACCTCATCCCTTTTAGTGGGCGCATCGAAGGCTATGAAACTGATGTCAGCACCAAAGGATCTGGTCGTGTTAAAGAAGTGACAGTTCGAGAAGGTGCAACTGTGAAGAAAGGGCAATTATTAGTACGTTTAGATGACGATGAAGTGCAGTCCGAACTATTAGCAACTAAGTCAACTGTTGATGCAGCTAAACAACGAGAAGCAACTGCTCGCCTCCAAATTTCGGTACTAAATAGTCAGGTAGCAGACACAAAATTAAATCTCAAACAATCTGAAGGTGATACGATCGGCAAAGTCGCAGAAGCGGAAGCCTTGGTGAGCACAGCACAGGCGGCCCTCAAGCAGGAACAAGCACGGGTAGCAGAAGCCAGAGCATTGCTAAAACAGACAAAAGTCGATCGCGATCGCTTTGTTAATTTAGCCAATCTGGGTGCAGAAACTCGACAACGCGCCGATCTAGCACAAACCGCATTTGAGACTGCTCAGGCGATGCTCGAAAGTCGTCAAGCTGGTGTAGAAGTAGCTCGTAATGCGATCGCAATTGCTCAGGGAAAATTAACCCAAGCACAAACCACAGCCCTGAATCCCGATCGGCAAGAAACGAATATCGGCCGCCTACAAACCCAAGTAAACCAAGCAAAAGTCGCGCTTTTGGGAGCACAGGCAGATGTCAAAACAGCACAGGCAAACCAACAACTGATCCAAAGCCGTTTGAATAATTTAACTGTAAAAAGTCCGATCGCAGGAATTGTCACAACCCGCAGCGTGGAACCTGGAACCGTAGTGCTACCAAGTCGCCCACTGCTGCGGATAGTAGACATGAAACAAGTTTATATGCGTGGGTTCATTCCGGGAGGACAAATCGCTCGAATTCGCGTAGGACAACTTACCAAAGTCTACCTCGACAGCGATCCAAAACATGAACATCCCTTAAATGCAAAGGTGATATCAATTGATGCCAAAGCATCCTTTACACCAGAAAATATCTATTTCCAAAAAGACCGCGTGGAGCAAGTGTTTGGCGTGAAGCTGAGCTTTGATAAACCCGGTAGTTTTGTCAAACCGGGTATGCCTGTGGATGCCGAAATCCTGTTAAAAAAATAAGATGCAACTCACATCTTATACCATTGTCAATAACCTGTAAGGGCGGGTTCGCCAACAGCCTTAAAGCTTGCAAATAGGTTATATAAACCCGCCCTCCCCCACGAAAAATTCCCTGATTGACATTGCTGCAAAATCTCAGATGTAAGAAATTATGAGCGATCGCAACCAACCAGAATCAGCCTTAGATCGAGAGCGCTGCGAAGTCCTGAAACAGTGGGAAGATTGGCTAGAAATGCCGATGCTGGTGCTGAGTTTTTCCTGGTTAGGACTGTTTATCATCGAGCTAGTTTGGGGACTGAATTCTTTATTGGAGGCGATCGTAACTACTATTTGGATCGCCTTTATCCTGGATTTTGGCATCAAACTTTTACTCGCTCCTCGCAAACTCTCTTACTTCAAACACCACTGGTTAATCGCCTTCTCGCTGCTGATTCCAGCGTTGCGAATCTTTCGGATTTTGCGAATTATCCAGCCTTTGCGATCGGTTCATGCAGTTCGAGGATTGCAGTTATTGCGACTGACGATCGGAACCAATCAAGGAATGCGATTACTCGGTGCTAGTTTTCAGCGTCGAGGGTTTGGCTATGTGGTGGCGTTAACTGCGATCGTCACTCTAATTGGCGCCGCTGGAATGTATGCGTTTGAGCGCAAACTTCCTGATGGTACTGGTGGTATTACTGACTATGCTACGGCGCTGTGGTGGACGGCAATGTTGTTAACTACGATCGGCTCTGATTACTTCCCAAAAACGGCGGAAGGGCGGGTGCTGTGTTTTTTGCTGGGGTTGTATGCGATCGCGGTATGTGGTTATTTGACAGCAACACTGGCAACATATTTTATCGATCGCGATGCCGAGAATGGTGAGGCAGAAATAGCGGGTGCAAAATCAATTCAAGCTCTGCAAACAGAAATTAGCGCACTGCGAACAGAAATTCAAGCCTTAACACGACGAGATTTAGATCGTTGAATTGCTCAGAATCACCTAAATAAAAACCTGTTTCATAAGAACTATTCCTTAAGAACAGTACCTTCGTCAATCTTAAAGGGTAAGCTAATAATAAAATTACATTTATCCTGTGGCTTAGTAAAAGTTATAAATCTAAAAAAATAGTGACTAGATTCAGAAGCCACTGCGGGAATTACAGACAAGTCAGACACGATTAAACTAAGCTTTTCGGGGATTAGTTGACAGGGGTATCGATCGCGTGGGAAACAGTTCAAGATCCGATCTTGATCTTACTCGTCTTTAAGTAAAACTTTTATGCAGCTTAAAACTTCAAACTCGAATAAGACCGAGAGCACACTTGTTAATCTATCCAGTCCACAGGGTTTGCTATCGACTCTGCAAGAACTTCGCCAGACTGTTGAAAGCGAAGGAAAAGCCACCTTTAAGCAGTGGAAATTGCACATTCAGCGTCCTGAGTTTCTGGCTAGCGCCTTGAATTTAGCTGAGTATCTAGCTTTTCGTCGGCACGATCTACGCGACCTCCAAGCTGCACTAATGCCTTGGGGCTTATCCTCATTAGGACGGATTGAATCACGGGTGATGCCCAATCTTGATGCTGTCATTGCCACCTTGGAAGTGATTTGCGGATCTGAGTCTGCCCAGCAACTCAACCGTCCACCCATCGAGTTCTTTTTTGAGGGCGATCGATTACTAAAACAGCATACAGCAGAACTATTTGGTGAATCTCCACTCCAGCGGCGGGTCAGGATTATGGTCACGCTACCCACAGAAGCCGCCACTGATTATGAGATGGTGCGAGAAATGATGCAACGCGGGGCAAACTGTATGCGAATTAACTGCGCCCACGATACGATCGCAGCTTGGCAAGACATGATCGACCATATCCGTCGGGCGGAGCAGGAAACCGGAACGCCTTGTAAAATCATCATGGACTTAGCTGGTCTCAAAATTCGTACAGGAGTGGTACTTGCCCCCCATCATAAAAAACGGGTATTTAAAGGCGATCGCATCCTGCTGTTGCGTTGTGAGCCTAAAATTGCCACTAAAGCAGCGGCAAGAAAAGTAGAAGCAGGTGATGCCATCCCATCCCATGTCAAGCATTTCCAAACTTCCTGCACAGTTCCCGAAATTCTCGATTTATTAGTAGTTGATAACCCTGTGTATATCGACGATGGCAAGATTCAGACTCGCGTGATTGATACCCAGCACCCAGTACACAAAGGACAGGGGATTTTACTAGAGGTGACAAATGCCAGCCCCAAAGGAGTCAAACTCCGCCCCCAAAAGGGGTTAAATTTCCCAGATACAGTCTTGCCGCTCAGTCCCCTGACTGAAAAAGATTTATCCGACCTAGATTTTGTCGCCACCCACGCAGATATTATTGGCTACTCTTTTGTGCAACGTCCTGCTGATATTGAGTTGCTTCAACAAGAGTTAGATCGGCGTTTGGTCAAAGGGCAGTCCCGACCTGCGATCGTTGCCAAGATTGAAACCGCGATCGCAGTTTCCAATCTGCCAGAATTAATCATCTATGCAGCAGGTAAACAATCCTTTGGGGTCATGATCGCTAGAGGGGACTTAGCCGTTGAAATTGGATATCAACGTTTAATAGAGATTCAGGAAGAAATTCTCTGGCTTTGCGAAGCGGCGCATATTCCTGTTATCTGGGCAACTCAAGTTTTAGAGAGTTTGGTGAAAAATGGCATACCTTCGCGGGGAGAAATGACCGATGCCGCAATGGCTGAACGGGCTGAGTGTGTGATGTTAAACAAAGGGCCGTTTGTTGCCGAGGCGATCGCCATTTTGGATGATGTTCTAACCCGCATGGAAGCCCATCAATCGAAAAAAACGCCACAATTGCGCGCACTCCATTCGTGGTAATTCTTTTAACCAGCAATATGAACCATGTCGAACAAAGCCGCCGAAAAACTGCGGGAAATGGTGAGCGCAACGGCAACGGTGAGTCGTAAAGATGCCATTAAAGATGCTGCACCTAAAGAAGAGAAGGGAATCACAGCAGGAAAAAAAATTGCGGTGAAGCTGTGTCTGGTGATGTCAGTAAGTCATCCCAAAGGTGGAGAGTTTATTGAGCAAATTGGTTTAAGGTTAAACCAACTACGAAAGAAACCATAATTCCATTTTTCGGAGGGTTAGTAGTTTTCCTAGTCAATCTATTCGGCTTGAAGGAATATTCATTTTAAAAGAAGGTAATAATTATGTCTATTCAAGAACAGGTTACTTCAAAAGAGCTATTTACATCTGAAGAATGGCAATCTCTACAATATTCACCACTGTGGGTTTTTAGTGCTGTAGCGGGTGCTGATGGAGAAATTGATGAACAAGAAACTCATGCTCTTGTTAAAGAGGTGGAAGAAGCTCCTCTCTACAAAATTCCACTTGTACGCGATGTTTTTGCATCTGTCTCGATTGATTTCAACAACATCATGAAGCAATATGGTGCTGATTCTCGTGATGTATCAGAGGGGCTTGGCGATGTTGCTGACATTCTTGCCAAGAAAGTTTCTACAGAAGAGTCGAAATCCTTTAAAGGTGCTTTGATTTTTCTTGGAGTCAATATTGCCAATGCTTCTGGAGGATTTCTTGGCTTTGGTGACCACATGAGCGATGAGGAAAAAGCTGCGATTGGTTTAATTGCTGCTGTGCTGAGAGCTGACTTATCTGATTTTACCTAAGAGGATGTCTGAAAAGTCGGCATCTGTGTAGCCTTGTCAACTAAAGTCGCAGCTATAGGGACAAAACCTGCCTACGCAGGTTAATGAAAGTCTTAGATTTTCGTTAACCTGCGACGGCGGATATTGTTCTTGTAGATGCGGTTTTAACCACCAGAAACTTTTCAGACATCCTCTAATGTGGGGCCAAAGCAGAATTGTCAAACTCATGCATAACTAAAAAAGCAAAAACCATGACTATCAAATATTTAGATCAAACTTTTTTGGGCTTCCAAGAATACATTCAGCATTCTGATACAGGTAGGCGATCGGGCATAGCCTCTGCACCTGTATACGCACATCCCGTAGATGAATGGATTATTCGTACATTGAATGCCACACCAGTCAAAGCCGTTCTTAACAAAGCTATGGATGCTTTAGTCAGCTTACAGTTTGGGCATGACCTAGCTAGTAGTGTCTTTATTGACCAAAAATCTTTTCCTGATTTATTCGAGGTGGTGGCTCATTGTGCAAAGACCTTGGGTATCCCTATCCCCCATGCAGTCACCAAACAAGGAGCAGATTTCTTTGATGCCTACACGGCAGGAACTGATGAATATGCCTTAGTAGACCTCTTGCAAAAAAGATATATGTTATAATTAGAGGTTTTAAATTTAATCCCCTACAGCTAACTCATAATTGTA
>PVWI01000040.1 GCA_003003725.1 filamentous cyanobacterium Phorm 6
ACGCTGGCGAGGACTCGGTGTTCGTAGGGCCGCCACTCGGTGAACTGCGAAAGGTACTCGAAAACTTGGCGGGAATTGGTATGAAAAATGTGGGGGCCGTATTTGTGTACGAGGATACCGTGGTTGTCGTAATGATCGTATGCGTTACCGCCGATGTGGTTGCGGGTATCAATTATCAAGACAGTTTTTCCGGCCTGATTTGCTAGTCTTTCGGCAATGACGCTACCTGCAAATCCAGCCCCGACAATTAAATAGTCAAACATTTAAATACCTCTGATTTTTGGGAATTGGAAATTGAGAATTGAAAATTGAGAATTGGGCATTTGTAACCAACAGTCAACAGTCAACAGCTTACTGATTTCTTGCTTCTGACTTCGATCGCACTTTCGATCAAGCCCAGCATTTCGCCCCAGGTATTGTCCCAAGAGTTATCTGCTAAAAATTCATCTACTTCGTCCAACCAACTCGTGCTATCTGCACCTTCGGTGAGGATTTCTTCAGCGCAGGCTACGAATTCTGACGCATTGCTAGCAATGCGAACTAAGCCTTTTTCTCCGTAGGGGTGCACCACGTCGCGAATCGGAGTTGAAATCACTGGTTTCCCGGCGGCGAGGTATTCGGGAGTTTTGGTGGGACTGATAAATTTAGTCGATTCGTTAATCGCAAAGGGCAGCATTGCGATATCCCAACCTGCCAAATATTCCGGCAGTTGTTGATAAGATTTGCCGCCGAGATAGTGAATGTTTGGATTATTAGGCAGAATTGCCCGATCGATCTTGACGACGGGGCCAATGATGACTAAATGCCAATCCGGTTTCGCTTCCGCAATACCGCGCAGCAGTTCGATATCCATGCGTTCGTCGATGACACCAAAAAACCCCAGACGCGGATGGGGAATATCTTTTTGATCTGCCGGTTCTTCTACAAAGTACCGGGCTTTAGCAAAGTGTTCTTTTTCGATGCTGCTGGGGAAAGCATGAATATTCGGGTGCTGGTGCTGCTTGGCTTCGTACAGGCTGTGTCCGCCCGTAAAGACTACGTTGGCGCGCTTCAAAAGTTCGCTTTCGTTAGCTTTTAACTGCGGGTGAGCACCTTGGAATGCTGACAGTTCGTCCATGCAGTCGTAGACTACGGCTACCGGCTGTAAGTGGTTGGTAAAACTGACAGCCATTGGCGTGTAATACCA
Organism: filamentous cyanobacterium Phorm 6; assembly: GCA_003003725.1. Lineage (GTDB taxonomy): Bacteria > Cyanobacteriota > Cyanobacteriia > Cyanobacteriales > Microcoleaceae > Microcoleus. Next base: position 1,187 of record PVWI01000040.1, read on the forward strand.
CAGGATGTACTGCTGAATTTCTGCTGCTTTCAACAAGTCATTCAGCATTTCTTGCTGAATTTTTTGTCCTGTTTCTTCGCTAATTTCTGCGCTGAGGTGCGGCACTACTACCCAAACTCCGCTTTCGTGGATGCTGACATCCAGCCGCCAATCAGTACCCGCACTAAAAACAGGTTCTTCTACAAAGAATACGCGCCGATTTTTGGCACAGCGACTCAGCAGGTGTTGGGGTCGCTGGTAGACGAAATTCCATCGCAAGTGTGACAAACAAACAAGATCCGGTGTATCTAAAGCAGATTCATTTGATAAGTTAGCGCGCAATTTGGGCGGGGGGGCTAGTTGAGAAAGCGATCGCGCTGTATCTATCGAGGTAAATCGTATCTCCCATCCGACACCGTTATTGCTATAATTATTGTTGACTGAGTTTTCTAAGGGGTACATAATTAGCCTCTGAAATTTGTCAAAACGATATGCTTTTCAGCAGCATATAGCAGGAACTTGCCCGCATCTATCTGAGATTTTTTACAATGAGCAAGCGCCGTATTCAGTATTCTCAAGCAACTGCTTACTTGCGGAAAAACACGCTTATCTGCTTTGTTTCGGAAGTGAAAGTTTGAGATAAGTTAATATTCTTAGACTTGCTATTGTTGATAAATCTAACCCAGTTCTGCTGCTATTACTTCTATCTGAAGGATGAGTTTGATCTCGATCGCGCCTAGCTTGTAGTGCGTTCAAATCAGCTTAAAATAGCGATCGAGCTTTTATAACGGCTATTAAATGGCAATTCTTGGGGTAAAGCCGATCGCCTTTTCTTGCTGTCTTTGCCAAAACTAAACAAAAGTTGCGATCGGCTTTTTGTTGCCATTTGATGCGATTTACCCTGTTTTTTCTCGACTGGCGCGATCGGTTATTGCAAAATTATGTATCTAATTATACTAAAAGTTACAACCGGGCTTTATGGCTTCACAAACATTTACAAATAAGCGATTAAACTTTTACATTCGCATTGATTGAAGTGTCAGAAAATATTACTAAAAAAGCCTCCCTAAAAAAGTAGGGACACGGCACTGCCGCGTCCCTACCCGATATCTAAAAAAGCGATTTCAAAGTCGGTGATTGTCAATTTTAGTGATTCCCCCTCCGAAGGCAAAATCTTGTACCATCGAACTCTTTAAAAACTCGTGGGGAAAACCCAATTCGATCGCACTTACTGCGTCTAATCGCCCCATTTGTTCCGGGGTTAATTGAAAGTCCAAACAAGCGAGATTTTCTTGAAGTTGCGAGAGTTTGCGGGAACCCACAATCGGGATGATTTCTACTGACTGCTGGCGCAACCAATTCAGGGCTACTTGAGAAGCAGGTTTGCCAATTTCGGCTGCGATGGCACTAACTTCTCCAGCGATTTTTAAGTCGCGTTCGCTAATTTTGCCGGCTGCTGTTGAATCCAACCGCTTCGTTTCGGTAGCGGTTTCTGAAGAGTTGTATTTTCCGGTCAGCAAACCGCCTGCGAGAGGGCTCCAAGCAGTCACGCCAATATCGAGGGCTTTGGCCATTGGGAGCAAATCTCGTTCGGGAGTTCGTTCTTTTAAGGAGTATTCTATTTGTAGACCGACAAATTGCGTCCAGCCGCGAAAATGGGCGATCGTATTTGCAGAAGAAACAATCCAAGCCGGCGTATCGGAAATGCCGATGTAGAGAATTTTGCCGGCGCGCACCAAATCGTCAAAGGCGCGCATTACTTCTTCGATTGGTGTGGTAAAATCCCAAGCGTGCAGCCACAGCAAATCTATGTATTCAACTTGCAGCCGCTTTAAACTGGCCTCTACTGCTTGCACCATATTTTTGCGGTGGTTGCCGAAACCGTTGATTTCGCCATTCTTGGTGTTGAGGCTGTATTTGGTGGCGACTACCCATTTTTCGCGATCGCCCTTGATGAAATCGCCTACATATTTTTCGCTAGTACCGTTGGTGTAGAGATTCGCGGTATCAATGAAATTGCCACCTGCTTCTGCAAAGCAATCAAACATTTTACGGCTTTCCTCGTAGGAACCTCCCCAACCCCATTCTTCCCCAAAAGTCATGGTTCCGAGGCAGATTTCGGAAACGCGAAGTCCGCTGTGACCTAGTAGTTTGTATCTCATCTGGCTCTTCCCTTAGTTAATGGCTATTAACAGTTTAGATCGGGATTTCCTCAATTGTTGCGATCGGTCGGGGTGGCGGGCTTTGGCGGTGCTATATTGGCGACGCAGGATGTTGAATGTTTTGTCAAGTTTAGCAAAATGTCCTAGCTAGCTGGGCCGGGCGCGATCGCCCTTCGGTTTACTTTCAACACCACACGGCGATCGACCGCTCAATGTATTTAGCATCACATTACCAGATAAAACTACAGTAAAGTTTGTTAATTTTCATCTGTCTTTAGATAGGTATTTACTGAAATAAGCTATAAAAAAATGTTCCATTTTATATAAAAAAACCAAACTGAACGAAAAAAAAAAAATGTAGCTAAATTAACTTTTTAGCGTTATAGTGATTTACAGATTACAAAACCTAGGTGACTACTTTGGCTGACATCGTTGATACTGCCGTTAAGGCTGGTTCATTTAAAACCCTAGTTGCTGCCGTTACAGCCGCTGGTTTAGTAGATACTCTCAAAGGCGCTGGCCCTTTCACAGTTTTCGCACCTACAGACGAAGCTTTTGCTAAGCTTCCCGCAGGTACTGTAGACGCATTGCTTAAGGACATTCCTAAGCTCACAAAAATCTTGACTTATCATGTCGTTTCTGGCAAAGTCATGGCTGCTGATGTAGTCAAGCTGACATCTGCCAAGACAGTTGAAGGTTCAGAAGTGAAAATTGATGCTTCCAATGGCGTCAAAATCAATGATGCTACCGTTACCACAGCCGATGTTGCTGCTGATAATGGCGTCATCCACATCATCGATTCAGTCTTGCTTCCTGCGTAAGCACAGACTTAGATAGCGCAATACTATCTTGAGGGCGGTGGCTGTTGTTAGCCACCGCCCTGTTTTAGTTGACAGTTAAGAACTCGATCGTTAAAAATTATTATAGATTAGTGGGAATTTGCCGATCGCCCATAGCTTGAGTCTGTCCCAAATTTGTCGCTTACATCTACCCATAAAATAGGTTGAAAGTCAACTGCGACAGGTACTTTGAACAAAAATTTGATCAAAAAATCACAAAGTGCGATCGGGTTTAAGCTGTTGTCTATCTAAATTGGATATTTCAATTCCCGATTAAAACTCAGAGAATCCTCTCTCCCTCTCTCCTTCTCCCTCGAACATCGCAGACAATCTAGATGCTAGCAAAGCTGATGAGGCTTCGTCCTAAGTAAGATACAATAAGAACCACAAGAAAAGTGCGATCCTCTTCGAGGGCTGCGCTAACGACATTATTTGATAGTCAATGCTATGCAATCTACAACTGGGCTCGAGACAGAACCGGCAATGGAAGCTCCCAAACACGGCTTACCCGTTACAATCATTACAGGATTTCTCGGCAGTGGCAAAACAACCCTGCTCAACCATATCCTGAGCAACCAGCAAGGTTTGAAAACAGCAGTTTTGGTCAATGAATTTGGCGAAATCGGCATCGACAACGAACTGATTGTCACCAGCGATGACAACATGGTTGAGCTGAATAACGGCTGCATCTGCTGCACGATTAACGAAGATTTGGTAAATGCAGTTTACAAAGTTTTAGAACGTCAAGAAAAGCTCGATTATCTAGTAGTAGAAACCACCGGACTCGCCGATCCGCTACCAGTAGCTCTAACTTTTTTAGGCACAGAATTGCGAGACATGACTCGTCTCGATTCCATCGTTACAGTAGTAGACGCAGCCAACTATAGCTTAGATTTGTTCAACTCTGAAGCAGCTTACAGTCAAATTGCTTACGGCGATATAATTGTCCTCAACAAAACTGATTTGGTTGACGAAGCAGAGCTAGATTTGTTGGAAGTTAAGATTCGCGATATCAAAGAAGGTGCTCGAATTCTGCGAACAGTAAAATCGCAAGTTCCACTGCCGCTTGTGCTGAGTGTAGGATTGTTTGAATCTGATAAGTATTTCCAGTCTGAGGAAACTCCTAGCAGTCACGACCACGCTCATCACGATCATGCCCATCATGATGAACACGGTCACGACCACGCTGATCACGACCACGCTCATCATGATGAACACGGTCACGACCACGCTCATCACGATCATGCTCATCACGACCACGCTCATCACGATCATTCTGACCATTTAGAAAATGACGGATTTACCTCACTTTCATTTCAGAGTGACAAGCCGTTTTCTTTAAGAAAATTTCAATATTTCTTAGATAATCAACTACCAACAAACGTGTTTCGTGCAAAAGGAATCATGTGGTTTGAAGAAAGTCCGAAACGGCATATTTTCCACTTAAGTGGCAAGCGATTTTCGATCGATGATGATGAGTGGAAAGGTGAGCCGAAAAACCAGCTTGTGATGATCGGTCAGGGTTTGGATATCGAGGGTTTGCGATCGCAACTCGAAAACTGTCTCTGTACGCCTTCACCTAATCGCGGCAGAGGGTTTGGGGGAAAGTAAAGATAGAATAGTCAGATTAATTGTAGATATAGAGGAGACTGCACGTGCCGTGTCCCTACGCCAGATTAATTGTAGGGAAACGGCATTGCCGTCTCCTCTGTCTTCTTCCTTCTGATATATATCAAGACTGCACGTGTCGTGTCCCTACGCCAGATTAATTGTAGATATAGAGGAGACTGCACGTGCCGTGCCCCTACGCCAGATTAATTGTAGGGAAACGGCAATGCCGTTTCCTCTGCCTTCTTCCTTCTGCCATCAGAGCAAATTTCTAAATTAACCGGGTTTCTCAACTGCTGTAGCGTAGGTTGAAAACACATTGCAGTTCGCTACACTCTGCCGACTCCCGATTCCACAATCTCTAACCCCCAAAATCCCGTCTCAGGGCCAGTTCGTGAATTGTCCACTCAGCGGCCCCGGAACACCGTCCATCTTTGTCGCGATCTCCCTACCTAAATAACAGCTCAGAATGCTTGTACAGTCAGGGTTTAAGGGCGGTAAAACCAATCCCCCACAGCCCAAAATTAAAATCAGATTCAGCAGCCAAAAACTGTTGCATGAGAGAGTGGAACATTGGCGTGACTGTACTATTTGTACTTCCCGTACATTCAATGTATAGAGAGTTGAATCAGCACAACGAGCGAAACCCGCCAACAACTGCATCACTCACTCTCTGACACCTACCACGGGATAAATGCTATGACTGTCACAACTGCCACCAACACCATCAACTGCAACAACGCTTCTGCAATCAACTCCCTTCAAGGCGCTTCCACCGAACAAACCGCCGAAATCGATACTCCTCTCAGCATCAATATCCTGGCTTTGGCTGACTTCGCCCTCAAAGAATTGGAAGCAGAGATGAAAACTGCCACCCGCAGCGCTCAAGCAGTGGCGATGCGGATTGCCAAAGAAGTCGAACGGATTTGCGAAAAAAGCAATCGCATCCAAATTTCCGGCGAAGTTGAAGCTTGGCAAATTACCTTGGCGGAGCACCGGTTGCAAAAAACTCTGCAATACTACCACCTCGGTTCCAAGCAAGGCCGCGTTGAATTGCACTCTCACCTCGCGGCGATGATTTACCGCCATGTTGCTTCTTTTCGATCGAACTTCAACTTCCAAGCTCGCTACAACATGATTGAAGACTTTTTGCAAGGCTTTTACATTGAATCTTTACGAGCTTTCCGCCGCGAACACAAAGTCGATATCACTTACCAGCCCCGCACACAGCTAGAATTGGCTGAGTACATGGCTTTCACCGAACACTACGCCAAACGCCAAATCGGCTTACCAGGGCGCAACCGCCAACGCTTGATCGTCCTCCGCGCTCAAGGATTTGCCAAGGGCCAACCTCCCGAAACTGCGATCGACATTGAAATGGCTGTAGAATCCGGCAAGGGTGAAGAAGCGGAAATGTACAGCCGCTCTCCGGCGCTGCAACAAGTGCGCGAGCAAATGGTTTCGGAAACTGTCGATCCGGCTGATGCTGTGTTGCGCGATCGAGTAGTCGCTGAATTGATTGCTTATCTGGAATTGCAAAATCAGCCAGAATGTGTTAGCTACTTAACTTTGAAATTGCAAGACCTTTCTGCTTCCGAAATCGATCGGGTTCTCGGTTTGTCTTCCCGCCAGCGCGACTACTTGCAACAGCGTTTCAAGTACCACGTCGAAAAATTTTCCCGCACTCAAAACTGGAAACTCGTACATGAATGGCTCGGTGCTGATGTCGATCAAAAACTGGGAATGACTTCGGACAAGTGGGAAGCATTTCGCGCTCAACTTTCCCCGGAACAACAACAACTGTTAACGATGAAGCGCAATCAAGAAACCGATAGTGCGATCGCCAGTGCCATCAATTGCACTCCGAAACAAGTCCAAAAACGCTGGGCGCAACTGTTGGATCTGGCTAGCCAGACTCGCAACAGCAGCCAAGCTTAACGGGTACTCAAACATGAAAGTTACCGTTTTCTTGAGACTGGAAAATGCGATCGGGTGCGGTGCACTGCTCATAATGCCCGCCCCGGCGTATCCTCTCAACTCTCCAACTGGGGATGCTGGATTATGAAAGCTTTTGAGTTAATTAAATATATTAAAACAGCACTACTTTTATTTAATATTGATGATTCCCAGGCATAACCTGGGAATTTGTTTTTAGAAACAGCCTTTACTCAAACCCGGAGATCCCCTCGCATCCCCCTTAACAAGGGGGACTTTGAGTGTTCTTGTCCCCCCCTCTTATTAAGGGGGGCTAGGGGGGATCTCCGGGGATAGAAAACACACCCTAGTCACATAAATAACGTAGTGAGCTCAGATTTGGTATGATAATCAGCATCAACGATCGCACCATCAAGAGGCCCTCTAAAATTTATGTGTCTCAATCCCGAGGAGATACTAGCCGAACGCTACCAAATCATCAATAGATTAGGACAGGGAGGATTTGCGATTACCTACACGGCTAACGCTCTAGACAAACCCGGAAATCCCCTGTGCGTTGTTAAGGAAATTCCTTTTCCTGAATCCGCAAATCCGCGAGTATTGGAACAAGCCAGAAACCGATTTCAAAGAGAAGCTAGCGCTTTGCAGATTCTCGGCAAAGATTCGCGCATTCCAGAATTGTTCGCTAGCTTTGAGGACAATGACAATTTTTACTTAGTTCAAGAATACATTCAAGGAACTTCGCTAAGTCAAGAACTCCCTCAAGGCAAGCAGTGGACGGAAGCAGATGTCATCGCTCTTTTACGGGAAATATTAGAAATTTTAATTTTTGTTCACAAAGCAGATATTATTCACCGCGATATTACACCTTATAACTTGATTCGACGCAAAAACGATCGTAAACTTGTCCTGATTGATTTTGGCGCTGTCAAAGAAATCAGCACTTTCACTTCTAACAGTACAGGTGAAATATTGACATCGCAGGCGATCGGCACAAATGGTTATATGCCAGCCGAACAATACAATCCCCGGTCAAATCCGCGACCATACAATGATATTTATGCAGTGGGAATCATCGCGATTCAAGCTCTCACCGGGCGGCGTCCTACAAATTTACCACATGACCCCGAAACAGGCGAAATACTCTGGATTTTTTCAACATCCGAGCGAGTTAGCGATGTTCTAACAAATATTTTAAATCAAATGGTGCGTTTCAATTTTCAGCAGCGCTACAAATCTGCGACTGAGGTGTTACAACCTTTGGATTCGATTCCATTGCTAGAGTCGAAACCGACGAAAGGTCGATCGCACTTTCGCCCGTTACTATTCGGAGTTGTGGGATTAGCCTCTGCATTGGCGATCGTACTTTTAATCCCCAAAATTTTCCTGCTAACCCCCAGATTAGAGCCGCCACAAACGCTTCCTACACCCTCCGCAGATGGTGTTAGTTCTGGCGAAAAACTCCTAGTGCAAACATACGCCGTTTGGTCAAAACAAAGAGCAATTAAAGAGTTTGCCGATAAAAATTATCCAGAAGCTTTGAAATTGTTCAAACAGTCGTGGCGAGATGACCGTAAAGATCCAGAAACTTTAATTTACATGAACAATGCGCTGCTGATGGCAACAAAAGCAGAGTATTACACGATCGCAATTGTTATTCCCACCCGCAGAAATCAGGACGGCAGTATCCTCAACGCAAATTTAGCCGAAGAACTGCTTCGCGGTATTGCTCAAGCTCAAACCGAAGTCAATTTAAGTCTCCTCACTCCCAACCTCAATCAAGACTTTCCCGGTCAAAAATTTCTCGAACCGAAACCGATTAACGGCAAAGGTCTGAAAGTAATCATCGCTGATGATGCAAATCTCAAATCAGAGGCAATTAAAAGGGCAAATTCCTTAGTCGCTCAACCAGATATTTTAGCAGTCATCGGACACTACACCAGCGACATGACGGTGGAAACAGTGGATATTTACGATCGCAATAAACTGGTCGCCATTTCTCCAGGAAGTACCACAGAAGAACTCACACGAAAACCCCGAAAATTCTTCTTTCGGACAGCTCCGACAACTAGCATCGAAGCTGAATCTTTAGTAGAACAACTGATCTCAGTCGGTGAAAAAAAGGTAGCAGTATTTTATAATCCCAACAGTCCGTTCAGCGCTTCTTTGTGGGAAGAATTCAAAAAGCAATTTGAAGCCAAAGGAGGCACGACTTTTAGAATTAGTAATTATTACGACTTATCTAAAAATAATTTTAACGCCGCAGCCGCAATCAAAGAAGTTGAGAAATCACGAAAAACCGCCTTACTGGTTGTTCCCGATGGTCAAGTCACTAATTCTTTAGAAAATGCCCTCGCAATGATTAAATTTAACAACAATCGCAATTGGATTGTCGGGCCCTGGACTTTATACGAAACGAGAACATTAGAATTAGCAAAGCAGTTGAAATCTGTTGACAAACTCGGAATATCCGTGTTTTGGCATCCGTTAGCAAGCTTTGACAAAAAGTTTCCTCAAAATGCTGAAAAATTGTGGGGAGGCCAGGTGAATACTCGATCGGCTTTAACCTACGACGCCAGTCGGACATTGATTAAAGCCCTAGAAATGCAGTCGCAACCCACTCGCGAAGGAATGCAGAAAACCTTAGCCGATCCAAACTTTAAAGCCGAGGGAGCCACGGGTATAATTGAGTTTGACTCGAAGACTGGAAATCGGAAAAACCCTCCAAAACGAGTGGGACACATTGTTCCGTGTGCTAGAGAACAATTTGGGCTGACATTTGTGCCGATCGAATTTCCGACAGCCGCCGCCGCAGGTTTAAAATGCGAGTAAATTGATATCTGATCTCAATTCCGGTTTCACTTTGTCAGGTGATGTTGACAGTTGACTGTTGACTGTTTGAATAATGCAAACAATCTCACAGCATTCTCAACAAAGCTTTTAAGAGCGGCAGGAGGCTCAATGCCTACTCCTCACAAGAAAATTAACTCTTTGTGGAACAGGTATCTTGCCTGTTGCTCAGCAGCGACTATCACCACAAGTGCAACGTATCAATTTATTCGATATATTAGACATGGCTAGTTCTTTTTATAGCGGTTCTCAAAAAAGTGAGGTATGCCCTATGCCCTATGCCCTATGCCCTATGCCCTATAGCACCTCATGTTACTGAGACTCGGCTATATATAAATGCTTATGAATGTCAATCTCTCTCCCTCTCGCGGTTCTAGTCTCAAACCAGAATCCCAAAATGTCTGGGCACTCAAACAAGTCTTGCAGACAATTGATGCCGATAGCTGTCCGGCTTCCTATAACTTCCATCTACACACAGTTAACTCTGACGGGCGATCGCAGTCAGAGAAAGTGATGGCACAGGCGATCGCGATCGGACTCAAAGGCTTTGCGATCACAGATCACCATAGCACCAAAGGCTACGAGCAAGCTCAAATTTGGTTGGATAATTGGAAATCAAACCATCCCGACAGCAATGTCACAGCACCAACTCTTTGGACTGGCGCTGAAATCAATGCCGAATTGCTGAATAACGACGTACACATTCTCGCTTACGCCTTCGATCCGCAACATCCCAGTCTCAAACCATACTTGCGAGGTGATAGAGGTACCGAAGGTAGCGATGATTATGCAGCAGCAAAGGTAATTAAAGCTATTCAGGAAGCAGGAGGTTTAGCAGTTCTAGCACATCCTTGTCGCTATCGTTCTGCGGCCGATAAATTAATCCCAGAAGCCGCTCGTTTGGGCATTGACGGCGTAGAAACTTACTACGCCTACAATAACCCCAATCCTTGGAAACCAAGTCCCAAACAGACTATTTTAGTCAAAGAATTAGCAGAAACTTACGGATTGCTTGGAACTTGTGGAACAGATTCTCATGGCCTGAGTCTTTTAATCCGAATTTAGATAGTGTGGGCATTAGTTATTAGTTATTAGTTATTGGTTATTGGTTATTGGTTATTGGTTATTGGTTATTGGTTATTGGTTATCATAAGCAACAACTAACAACCAAGCAACAACTAACAACCAACCAACAAATAACAACTAACAACTAACAACTAACAACTAACTTCTTCTTTCTGCTATATCAAATCTAGCAGGTTTAAACCTATCTACCGTTCGGGGAAAAGTTGGCAAGACCGATTAGTTGGCTGATTTGCCCAATCCAAGCGAGAATTTCCAAATCGATCCATCCAGCCTTCCAAATAAGTCCGATTAGCCTTTCTTTCCTCTGGATCGGATGTATTCATGGGATGAGGTGCTAAACCAAAAATAGTCGCTGTCGTCACGCAAAACATCGACTTTTGAAAACTCTGACAAATTTGGACTCGCAGATCATCATCACCCCGACAGCTACTGCGATAAACTTCGTGCAAATACTCCGGCAAATAATGCCGCATATCTTGCATCAATTGAGTTGGTGGAATCCCTGCACCTCCGATCGGCAAAGGGTCAGCAAACAAAGCCCCGTAGCCAAATTCTTTTTGTTCTTCTGGGATTTGATGGGCTTGCGCGTTGTAGGAAACTGTGCCAAAAAATGCTGTTCCACGAAAGAAAATTGCCTCTACATAAGGCACTGCTACATCTGCTAAAAATGTCAAGCCGGCCGACGCCGGAATGATATCGTAGACTTGACCGCGAATCTTGACGCTGTAGGTGATTGGTAGACTGGCGGCGGCTACCAAACCAGCTTTCACAAAATCAACTACATCAGCGATCGACTTTGTTTCGCCGCGATCGTACGAATCAGATAAGTCTATGAACAAATCGCTCATTACCCGCCAAAACTGGCCCAAACCCGTGTAATAAGCCAACATCCGCACTTGTTCGGGCAAAAACTCCGGGAATGCTTTGTGGAGTCCCTGCATCAAAAAGTTGCCTTTGAGTTTAGCTGCGATCGCCTTTTCGACCAAATTATCAAACTGCGGGGAATCCAAATAACTGTCCATACCGCCGCCGCCGTGCCAAAGCATGGTTCTCATCACATACTCAGCATACTCAAAATTAATGCGGTCGTGCCACAAATAGCGGATTAATTTCGGTCTAGTCACTTCTCCGTTGAAATATTTAAAAAATGGGAAAAGCACTAAAAACTGTTCTTCAGCGATGTAGTTTAGATTGCGGGAGTAGGCATCTAGAACTATAGCGTAACTTTTGAGAATGCCGACTACTTCTACTACATTGTCCGCTGATTCTGGAAGCAAAGCTTTGCCTGATTCCAAGATGTCAATGTATTCAGCTAGGGGATGAGAAGATGGTTTTAAGATGGTACTTGTCATTCTGATTTAGCCTTAAATGAAGGAAGAAGGAAGAAGGAAGAAGGAAGAAGGAAGAAGGAAGAAAGAGGTTTGTAGTGAGGACTTTAGTCCTTTCCTGATGAGCTAAATATTTTTAAGATAGGACTAAAGTCCTTACTACGAACCTAGGTCAAGGACTAAAGTCCTTACTACGAACCTAGGTCAAGGACTAAAGTCCTTACTACGAACCTAGGTTATAGTTTATTTCAAGTTTTGAGCGATCGTATTAACCGGCATTGGCACATTAGATACCATTGCGATCGCAGTTTTCTCACTCAAAGCAATAATCACACCCGGCTGCACTCCCATGATTGCGATAATTACTGCTAAAACTAGCGGCGGAATGCGATCGTTCCACCGGACTTGTGGTAAATTAACCACCAAATCGGAAAGGCGACCAAAAAAGGCACGGTTGACCATGATTAGAAAATAAATTGAAGTCAAACCAGTCCCGATCATGCACAGTAGAGTTTGCACCGGAAACACTTGCAAGCTACCCCGAAATACCAAAAATTCAGCAATAAATCCAGCCAAACCCGGAATCCCCGCACTCGCCATCACTCCGAGAATCATTAAACTGCCAATCATCGGTAAACCTCGATCGGGATTGAACAAACCTTGGAGAACATCTATATTACGACTACCGGATTTTTTGTAAACAACCCCGACGGTTAAAAAGAGTACCGCCGAAATTAAGCCGTGGCTGACCATTTGCAAAACAGTTCCCAACATACTCACCGGAGTAGCGGCGGCGCTAGCTAACAAAATGTAGCCCATGTGAGCGACTGAACTATAAGCTACCATTTTTTTCATATCTTTTTGGGCGATCGCGCAACTAGCCCCATACAGCACGCTAACCACCGCCCAACTTGCCAACCAAGGTGCAGCCACCGCCCACGCATCGGGAAACAAACCCAAACCAAACCTCAACATCCCATAAGTTCCCAACTTCAAAAGTACCCCCGCCAACAACACCGAAACCGGCGTCGAAGCTTCTACGTGAGCATCAGGAAGCCAAGTATGAAAAGGCACTAAAGGAATCTTAATTCCAAAAGCCAGCAATATGCCAGCCAGCAACACAATTTGCCTCACCAAAGGCAAAGGCGAACCTCCAGCCAAATGCGATTCACCGATCGCACCAACAAGATCAAAACTAGAAGCACCACTCAGCCAAACAGTTCCCAAGAAAGAGGCTAGCAGCACAATCCCGGCAAACGCAGTATAGATTAAAAACTTAGTAGCAGCATAACCCCGGCGCGCGCCTCCCCAGATGGCAATTAATAGGTAAAGGGGGATTAGTTCAACCTCAAAGAACAAGAAAAACAGTAGCAAATTCTGAGCCAAAAATGCCCCAGTCACGCCGCCTGTAATTAACAAAATCAAAGAATAATAAAGTCTTGGTCTAACAATAGACTCATCTGTGCTATAGATAGCCACCCCTGTCAGCAGACAATTTAAAATCACCAAAGGCAAAGACAAACCATCAACACCCAGATTGTAGTTCAATCCCAAAGTATCGATCCAAGGAAGAAACTCAACAAACTGTGACTCACCAGCACTAGCGTCAAACTGGGTAGCCAAGATTACCGATAAAATAAAAGTTAGGGCTGCAATGGCGATCGCAGCATTCCGAACAATTTTAGAACTTACCGAACCAGGCCAAAACCCAATTAGAGCAGCCCCCAACATTGGTATCCAGATTAAAGCACTAAGTATCAATTAAAACTTTCCTTTACTAGAGATTTTAAACTATATTTAAGATTAACGCAAAGCCAGAAAATATAAAAGCGTCCGGCTGATTTTTTTTGACATAAATTCAAATCGTATAGCGAAAAGCAGACAAACCCAGAATAAAATTATCTGCGTTCATCTGTGTTCATCTGCCTTTATCTGCGGCTTAAAACTGCCAAATAATCAATCCCAGCAAGCCAGCTACACCACCCACAATAGTCAATACATAAAACTGCGACTGACCGGTGCCACTATACTTCAACCCTTCGCCGCTGAAAATGGTAGCAAAACCAAATAAATTCACCACCCCATCCACGATATACTTGTCAGTCCAAGCGCTGATTTTAGCAATAGAAGCAACAGCCCCAACTACAGTCAGCATATAAACGCGATCGATATAAAAATCGAAAGCCAATAAATCCTGCAAAGCCGGAATCGGCAGCCGTACTGGCTTAGGTAAAGCCCCATACCAATAAATCGCCACCCCTACAGCACAACCAATCAGCCCAGATAACATCAACAGCGGTACATCTAGCGTCTTCAGAAGCAAATTTACAGAATCAAAATCCCCCGTTTCTGCCCAAGGCCCGCTCCAACTAATTAATAGTTGCCACTTCTGCAACGTCCAAGGAACCAACAGCGCAATCACCGTCAAAATTACCATCGGTAAAGCCATCGGCCAACCAACTTCGGGAGCTCTGCGAGTTTTCGCCTGCGGTTTACCAGCAAATACTAAACCGAATACACGAGTTAAATTTAGCGCTGTCAAACCGTTAACTAACAGCAGCACAACTACCAACCACAAGGGCAATGTCCAAAAACCGTTCAGCCAGCGTCGCATCACCCAAAAGTTGCCCATCGGCAATAAGGCTACCATCCCCGCAGCGCCTACTAAATAAGCCATTGTCGTGGCGGGCATCTTTGACCACAACCCACCCATTTCTGTTAAATCTTGAGTGTTGGTGGTGGTAATTACTGACCCTATGCTCATGAATAATAGTGCTTTGGCGATCGAGTGGGTGAACAGCAACAGCAAAGCAATATCAACTTGATTGAGTCCCACTGCGATAAACACTAAACCCATAGAAGCGCTGGTAGAATGAGATAATGTTCTTTTGATGTCGATTTGGGCGATCGCCACCAGAGAAGCCCCAACAGCCGTTACCGCACCCAAAATCACCAGCACCACACCAATCACCGGCGACAGCGCCAAAACAGGCTGAAGTTTAATCAAAAGGTAAGCCCCAGCACCAACAACCACCGTATTCCGCATAATCGAAGCTGGGTTCGGCCCTTCCATCGCCTCATCCAGCCACAAATGGAATGGAAATTGAGCACATTTAGCCGTAGGTGCGGCGATTAAAGCCAAACCCAAAAGAGTCGCCACTAAAGGAGACAAAGTTGCAGTTTCCGCCCATTTCTCCAAATCCGAAAAATTCAAACTTCCGGCTATGGTCGAAAGTGTAACTACTCCCATTAACAGCGGTACATCTCCGACACGCTTGGTTAAAAACGCATCACGAGCCGCCGTTACCACCAGCGGTTGAGCGTACCAAAACCCGACTAGCAAATAAGTTGAAAGCGTTAGCATTTCCAACAAAGCGTAAGTTAGAAGCAGTGAGTCACTAATCGCAATACCACTAATTGCCGCTTCAAAAAAACCGAGCAGCCCAAAAAATCTAGCTAGGGCCCAATCTTTTTCCATATAGCCGAGAGCATAAATTTGTGCTAGCAAGCTCAGAACTGACACTAACTCCATTGCTCCCACGCTCAGCGTGGATATTTCTAGTGCAAAAGATATATCTAAATCTGCTGCTTGTACCCAGTGGACGAGCAATTGTTGGGGCGGTTGATCCCAAGTTGCTACAAAAACAACTGACCCGTGTATGAAAGCTAAGACAGTCATCAGCAAATTGAAGTAAGCCGCTGGTCTGGGCCCTGTTTTGCGAACGGTTCCAGTAGACCAGGGCAAAGTTAAAATTGCGCCAATTAAGCCATACAAAGGTACCCACCAACAGACTTGGAGGAGAAATTGAGTCATTCGCTTTTAGATTTTAGATTTTAGATTTTAGATTTTAGATTTTAGCTTGAGCCTACAGATGAATGCGGGGGCTTATTTTCAGGATGCTACGCTTTTTACGGTCTCCCTCAGCCAGCCTGCAAAGCAATAAATCTAGGGGTTCAAACAGAGTTGGTTTCGGTCGTTGAATTAATTCGTCATACTTCAAATAAGTGGCTGGCTTAAAAAAAAGCAGTCACTGGCGATCGCACCACATCCTAGAACTTTGGTTAAACCAGGTCGTATAATTCTAGTAAAAAAAATCTAATTCAAAATTAACTATACATTAAAAAAGGTAAACTTATAATCATTTAATTAAAAAAAATAATCTCACAGAGGCTCAGGACTGCCAGAAAAAAATTGCCCAAAAATTTGGAAACCCGCATTTTTTTCTGTTTTCCCGCGATTCCTACCCTTGAAACCCTCAATTCCCGCGCTTCTTGACTTGCCATGCCTCGCCTAGCGACCTCTACTTCTGAAGTATTTTTACTTAGGACACTTCCCGTAAGCGTTGCCCGCCCCTACGGGGGCTGCGCCAACGAAGAGGATCGCCTCCGCCATCTACTCATCTCAATATTAAGTTTATTAAATAAAAGTTAACTAAAATCAAGTAACATAACAAAAATTAATTTTTGTTATTAAACATCATGATGTTAGTTTATATTGTCAAGGTGGACAGCTTGCCCTATTCTTATGTTATAGGAAGCTTTAGACTGCATTTCTAAATAATGTGGGCCTCCCCGTCCAAATTTTTAGAAATTTTTAGATTTCTGAAAGATTTGTAACGGTAATTTCACTAATCCTCAAAGGAGATTCAAAAATGTCAATTGCCGTGGGAATGATTGAGACAAAAGGTTTCCCCGCTGTTGTGGAAGCTGCCGACGCTATGGTCAAAGCTGCTCGCGTTACCCTCGTGGGCTATGAAAAAATTGGCAGCGCCCGCGTCACCGTAATTGTGCGCGGCAACGTGTCGGAAGTTCAAGCCTCAGTTGCAGCAGGAGTGGAATCCGTCAAGCGGGTGAACGGCGGAGAAGTCGTCTCTACCCACATCATCGCTCGCCCCCACGAAAACCTAGAATACGTTCTGCCGATTCGTTATACAGAAGCAGTAGAACAGTTCCGAGGCTACTAAGTTTTTAGCACACATAAATTTCGTTTAACGAAAATTTGTGCGTGCGATCGTCAAAAATTTACAGTTTAGTTCCGCAAATATTCAATCAGGAGTAAAACCAATGGCAATTGCAGTTGGCATGATCGAAACATTAGGCTTCCCCGCAGTAGTAGAAGCCGCTGACGCGATGGTCAAAGCAGCCCGCGTCACCTTGGTAGGCTACGAAAAAATCGGTAGCGCTCGCGTTACAGTCATTGTAAGAGGAGATGTCTCCGAAGTGCAAGCTTCCGTCGCCGCCGGAGTAGAATCCGTGAAGCGCGTTAACGGCGGACAAGTGATGTCCACCCACATTATCGCTCGTCCTCACGAAAACCTAGAATACGTGCTGCCTATTCGCTACACCGAAGCTGTAGAACAGTTCCGTGAAGGCGTGAGCGGTATTCGTCCCCTCAACAGATCTTAAGATAGGCACGAGGCTGTTTGGAACATTTGGTAATTAAAAATTAAAAATAAAGAATTAAAAATCGCGATATTTTTGATTTAGGATTTTTAATTTTTAATTGAGGTGGGCATGGGATATTGGTTATTAGTCATAAGTCAGTCGATTTTAGATTTTAGATTTTAGATTTTAGATTTTAGAATTGACTCCACAGATAAATCTGGGAGCTTAAACTTTGATCTAAAATTTGGGATCTACTATCAGGATAGTCGAAAGCTTGTATCCGTTTTTTGCTGGTCATTAGTTATGAGTCATCAGTCTTGAGTCATTAGTTACTAGACGAAAAACTCTAAAATGAAGACAGCGGACTGAGCAAAGCTAATTAAAAAAAGACAATTGACGGTGTAAAAATGACAATTACCAATTACCTATTACCTATTACCTAAAATGCAAATGGCCAAAGTTCTCGGCACAGTTGTCAGTACCCAAAAAGAGCCGACGCTGAGAGGATCGAAATTTCTACTGCTGCAATTCATTGATCAAGAAGGTTTGCCAGTTCCCGGGTATGAGGTAGCCGCTGACTGTGTGGGCGCTGGTATAGATGAATGGGTTTTAGTAACCCGAGGCAGCGCTGCCCGGATCGCGCCCGGGAGCGAAAACCGTCCGATCGATGCTCTGGTAGTAGGCATTATAGATACTGTCAATGTAGAAAACCGCCTCATTTACAGTAAAAAAGACGACCCGTACCGCTAGTTGGCAGTTGGCAGTTGGCAGTTGACAGTTGACAGTGAACAGCTAACAGTGAACAGCTAACAGTGAACAGCTAACAGTGAACAGCTAACAGTGAACAGCTAACAGTGAACAGTTGACAGTAAACAGTGAACAGCTAACTGTTAACAACTAACAACTAACAAAAAAAATTTTCAGCTTAGGAGAACTTAATTTATGGCAGTCCGCAGCGTTGCGGCTCCCCCGACGCCTTGGTCTAAAAACTTGGCTGAGCCGAAAATTCACGACACCGCCTACGTACATTCCTTTTCTAACATTATTGGGGATGTGCATATCGGTTCTAACGTGATGATTGCCCCAGGGACATCTATCCGCGCCGATGAAGGTACTCCTTTTTATATCGGATCGGGAACCAATATTCAAGACGGAGTAGTAATTCACGGTTTAGAACAAGGCCGAGTCAAAGGAGATGATGGCAACTCCTATTCCGTATGGGTTGGGGAAAATACTTCCCTGACTCACATGAGTTTAATTCACGGGCCGGCTTACGTAGGTGACGAGTGCTTTATCGGCTTTCGCTCTACGGTGTTCAATGCCAGAGTCGGAAACGGCTGCATTGTAATGATGCACGTACTAATTCAAGATGTGGAGATTCCCCCAGGTAAATATATACCTTCGGGAGCCATTATCACTAATCAGCAGCAAGCCGATCGCCTACCGGATGTTCTTGATTCAGACGTTAAATTTGCAACCCACGTCATCGGAATTAATGACGCTCTGAGAACCGGTTATCGCTGCGCTGACAACATCGCCTGTCTAGCACCAATTCGCAACGAGCAAGCTAAAAACTCTACTATGCCTCCAATTACTTATTCTACCCATTCCACCAGCCAATTGAGCTCTTCTCTAGCCGATAGTATCCGCAGTTTACTAGCCCAAGGATACAGCGTAGGAGCTGAACACGCCGACGCGCGCCGCTTCCGTACAGGTTCTTGGCGTACTTGCGGCCCAATTTCCTCAACCCGCGAATCTGAAGTAGTCGCGGCTTTGTCAGCCTGTATGGCCGACCATCAAGGAGAATACGTTCGCCTGATCGGGATTGACACTAAAGCCAAGCGCCGCGTACTGGAAGAAATCGTGCAAAGACCGGGAGACAATGGCTCTAATGGTTCTAACGGCGCGAAAACTCACCAGTCTAACGGTAAAGTTGCACAAGCTTCTGATCACAATATTGGTTCTGCGTCCAGCAGCGGCAAATTGAGCGCGGAAACCGTGGCTCAAGTTCGTGGCTTGCTAGCTCAAGGCTACAAGGTGGGGACGGAACACGCCGATGCGCGCCGTTTCCGTACAAGTTCTTGGCAAAGCGGGGCTTCGGTGCAAACCAAAAACGAATCTGAGGCGATCGCAACTTTAGAATCTGTGATGAACCAGTACCCGGGCGAATACGTGCGCTTCATCGGGATTGACCCGAAAGCCAAGCGCCGCGTGGTTGAAGAAATTATTCAGCGTCCCGACGGCCCCGTTGCTCAATCGGCTAAGCCGACTGGAACAACATCGGGATTCAAACCAGGGAAATTTAAAGAAGCTTACACAGGTGCGGTTCCCAGCAGTGGTGTCTTGACCGGCAAGGCGATCGACCAAATCCGCAACCTGCTTTCCCAAGGATATAAAATTGGTACGGAACACGCCGATCCGCGCCGTTTCCGCACCGGTTCTTGGAGTAGTTGCGCGCCGATCGCCTCCAACCGCGAATCGGAAGTAATTTCGGCTCTCGAAAGCTGTATGAAAGAACACAGCGGCGATTACGTCCGCTTGCTTGGTATCGATTCCAAGGCCAAGCGCCGGGTTCTCGAAGAAATTATCCAACGTCCTTAATTTGCTGGGTAATTAGCTGGTTTCTCCCGTTAAGCTCTCGCGCTGGCCGACGGGAGATTCACTCTTCGGATTGAAGTTGGAGTTGAGATGTTAACAGTTGACAGTTGACAGATGACAGCGAAGTTTTTATGCAGGGGATT
The DNA here is from genome assembly GCA_003003725.1 of filamentous cyanobacterium Phorm 6. GTDB lineage: Bacteria > Cyanobacteriota > Cyanobacteriia > Cyanobacteriales > Microcoleaceae > Microcoleus. The sequence goes on from PVWI01000040.1 coordinate 21,100, forward strand.
TAAGCCCCAGCCTAAAAACAATCCACCTCAAGGTGGGGGCTTAAATCCCCTGTGATGCAGGTCAAACAGATTGATCGATAATTATTGCTCAAAATAAGGCATTTTAACTATCAGTATTAGAGTGGAAAGTATCGGCGTTAAATCTAAAATCCTAAATCTAAAATGGTTAAGTTGAATGTATTTATCGCCACTGCAATTAAGTAGCAACTCTCAGATTTTGATGAGTGGCGATGTAGTTGTGAATGAGGGTGCGGCGATCGCCCCAGGAGTCATCCTACAAGCAGATCCGGGTAGCCGGATCTCGATCGCCGCTGGTGCCTGTATCGGCATGGGAGCAATCCTGCACGCCCGCGAAGGTAATCTGGACATCGGGGCGGGCGTGATTCTGGGTGCAGGAGTGTTGGTGGTAGGTGCGGGGACGATCGGCGCAAATGCCTGTATTGGGGCAGCAACGACGCTGATCAATCCTTGTATCGACCAAATGCAAATTTTGCCAGCCGGTTCTCTCATCGGAGATAGCAGCCGCCAAGTTGTCGCAGAAGCCGCAGCACCGGAACCTCCCGCAGTCGAGCCACCAGTTGAGTCGCCAGTCGATCGACCGATCGAGCATCCACCAGAACCCGCCCCAACACAGCCTCAAACACCGCCGGAGACTGCCACAGATCCGCCGCCCATCACCGCCACAGATCCGCCTGCCCAAGAAGAAGCAGGAAAAATGCCAACTATTCTGTACGGACAAGCTCACATCAATCACTTGCTGGGGACGCTGTTTCCGCATCGGCAAGCTTTTAATCGATCGCCAGAAAACGGTCAAACTCTCTCAGGTGGCTCCGGGTAGCAGTCATTTTGGCAAAAGACAGCTATGCTGAAGGCATAATCAATAATATAAATAGGTAATCTCATACTATTGGTAGCTCAACAATTTTTAAGCCCTTGCAGCAGAAATCTGTTTCTTGTAGCTTGTGCAGTCTGTCTTCTCATCTGACAAACTAAAACTATCCACAAATTTTTATTTTGAGAAGTTTCTTTCAGGTGATTGAATATGGACGGACAAACAGATAATTATAGTAGCCAATCGGATTCGCAGCGCCAGGAATACTTCAAAGACACTGCTTTGGGTTTGGTATCGACCAGGAGTTTTCCGGCAATTGTCGGGACTGCTGACATGATGCTGAAGTCGGCGGGAGTGATTTTGGTAGGATACGAAAAAATTGGTTCCGGTCACTGTACGGCGATCGTCCGGGGCAGAATTTCCGACGTGCGTTTGGCTGTGGAAGCTGGAGCTCAGACAGCCGAACAATTCGGGCAGTTTGTTTCTAAGTTGGTGATTGCTAGGCCTTTGGCTAATTTGGAAGTAGTTTTGCCGATCGGCTTTCGTCTGACTCAACTGTCGGAAAGTGGCAGTTATTCTCGGCTGAGCAATCAGGCGATCGGTTTGCTCGAAACGCGGGGATTTCCGGCAATGGTCGGCGCTTGCGATGCTATGCTCAAATCCGCAGACGTACACTTGGCTGCCTACGAGAAAATTGGCGCAGGTTTGTGCACCGCAATTATTCGCGGTGCAGTCGCAGATGTGGCCGTCGCGGTAGAAGCGGGGATGTACGAAGCTGAGCGAATTGGCGAGTTGAACGCGGTGATGGTAATTCCGAGGCCTTTGGAAGATTTGGAACAAACTTTGCCACTGGCGAGTTGCTGGATAGAACAGCGTCAACCTGTGATGATGCCGATGTCGGTTAAGGAAAAGGAACAAGAATTGGTCGAACTTCCAGATTTGGAGAAGTTGACGGTTTATGTGGAAGAGGAAATCAATCGGTAAGGGGGAATTGGTAATTAAACAATAGAACTTTGTAGATAAATACTGCGGGAAATACTGAGACAAAATTGCTGAAAAAGATATAAAGTTTACTCGCTGAGAGTGCGTACAACAGTTTATATCGAGTAGCTGTCTTAAGCTTAATTTGGCTACCCGTGCCGATCGCACTTACATCAAGAGATACTCCCGCACCAACTAAAGCTATACTTTTGAGCAAAAGTCGATCGGGTAAACAATCGAACTGACGAACTAAATCCAGCCGAAGTGCAGCCTCTTTCAACAGGATTTAACGACTGTTAAGATCAACCTAAAATCCGGTTTCGGGCCGATTCCCTGAAATAAGTTAACAGTTACTATGGGTGCAGGTGGATGATCTTTCAACAGATTAACGCCTGTCGAACTCAGCACTGAGTGCAAAGGAATCAATCCCCAGAATCAAGCAAGGAATGAAAGTTGACCCATGAACCTCAAACAATTGAACCTCAAAGATTTTTATAAACGCGGTTTGCATCGCGCTAAAAAAGGAAACTATGAAGCGGCATTAGAAGACTTCGATCAAATACTGCAAGTCAATCCGGCCGATGCCAAAGCCTATAATAATCGCGGCTTAGTCTACTATTACATGAAAGACTACCAAAAGGCGATCGCAGACCTCAGTCAAGCACTAGATATCAATCCTAATTTGTTTGAGGCATACCTAAATCGAGGCAATGCTTGGCGGCATCTTGGAGAACACGAAAAAGCCATTGACGATCTCAACTGCGCTTTAGTCAGTAAGCCTGACAGCCACGCCATCTACAACAACCGGGGACTCGTACTTGCCAATTTAGGACATTACGAAGAAGCAATTGAAGACTACAATCGAGCCCTCTCAATCAATTCGCAGAATTATAAAACCTATTACAACCGGGGGCGTGCCTACTACCTTTTGGGAGAAAAAGAGGCAGCAACGGAGAACTTTAACGAAACGCTGCGGTTAAATCCTAGATATATCAAAGCTTACATAAATCGCGGTCTCTCTTACCACCAACTAGGAGACAATACGCAGGCGATCTCCGATTACAACACAGCACTCGGCATCGATCCAAACAATGTTTATGCCTATTATAACAGAGGATGCGTTCGCTATAAATTAAAACAAATGCAGTTGGCAATTGAGGACTTTAACAAAGCAGTGCAACTCGATCCAAACTACGTTAAAGCTTATCTCAACCGGGGTTTAGCGCTGTACAAACTCGGAGATGTGGCGGCAGCCAACAAGGATTTTTACCACGTAATGTGCATTAATGCTGAATCTTATTTATACTACCAAGCCCAGCGGTGCACGCCTGATATTAATTCCTACTTCAAGGAAGCGCCGCAGATGGAACAGAATAATGCTGTCGAATACTACAACACAACATTAAATACAATGTCAACTTCCTTAAGTTCGGCAGCATTAAACTCGATTTGGAATCAAGAAGATTTGGAAAACAGAGATTCGATTATCTGTGAAGGTGAATTTCTCAACGAGTAAATTTGTCAGAATCACAAGCTGTCTGCTCCAATCACATTCATAAAATTGGTTCGTAGTGAGGACTTCAGTCCGCATTCATCAAGGACTAAAGTCCTCACTACAAACCTTAAATGCTGGCCATCACTTCGCGGGCGGCTGCCAAAGTACGATCGACATCTTCCTCAGTATGAGCCAAAGAAGTAAATCCAGCCTCAAACTGCGAAGGAGCCAGATAAATACCGTGCTCCAACATTCCCCGGTGAAAACGGCCGAACTTCGTCAAATCCGACTTTTTCGCATCATCGTAATTGTGAACCGGGCCCGCCGCAAAAAACAAGCCAAACATCCCGCTAATTTGCCCGCCACAAGCAGCGTGTCCGGCTTCCTTAGCAATTTTCAGCAATCCCTCGGATAGTTTTTTCGTAATCCTATCCAACTGTTCGTAAGTGCCAGGTTTTTGCAGCAATTCCAAAGTTTTAATCCCAGCAGTCATCGCCAAAGGATTTCCCGAAAGCGTACCAGCTTGATACACCGGGCCCGCTGGAGCCACCATCCCCATAATATCGCGCCGTCCGCCGTAAGCTCCCACCGGCAAACCGCCGCCGATAACTTTACCCAAAGTCGTCAAATCTGGGGTGACACCGAATTTTTCCTGAGCTCCGCCGTAGGCGATGCGGAAACCGGTCATTACTTCATCAAAAACTAACAAAGCACCGTTATCTTTGGTAATTTCCCGCAAACCTTCGAGGAAACCCGCATCCGGTACAATAAATCCGGCATTTCCTACAACTGGTTCGAGAATTACGCCTGCGATTTCGCCCGGATATTCGGCAAATAAAGCTTTGACTGCTTCTAAGTCATTGTACGGAGCGTTGAGGGTGTTGGCGGTAGTGGATTTTGGCACCCCAGGCGAGTCGGGAAGGCCGAGAGTTGCGACACCCGAACCGGCTTTTACCAAAAACATATCGGCGTGCCCGTGATAGCAGCCTTCAAATTTAATCAATTTATCGCGTCCGGTGAAGGCTCGCATCAGCCGCAAAACGGCCATGCAGGCTTCGGTGCCGGAATTGACAAATCTGACCATTTCAATGCTGGGAACGGCATCGATGACCATTTCGGCGAGCACGTTTTCCAGTAGCGACGGTGCTCCGAAACTTGTACCTTTTTCTAAGGATTCGTGAAGGGCTTTGATGACTTCCGGGTGGGCGTGGCCGCAGATAGCGGGGCCCCAACTGCCTACGTAGTCAATGTATTGGTTGCTGTCAACATCCCAAATGTAGGCTCCTTTTACCTTGTCAAAGACGATGGGCTGTCCGCCTACGGATTTGAAGGCGCGCACGGGGGAACTGACACCACCGGGCATCAACTTCTGGGCGGCGGCAAAGATTTCTTCTGATTTGGTGGTTTTCAAGGTTGTGGAAACCAATGTTTTCTCCTTAGTGAACGTCTGTTGTTGGTAGGATACTTTTATAGCGACTTCAGGATAATGATTAGGTCGATTCAAGGAAACTATGTTAATTGATTTTAGGATACAAACCAATGAGTAGCAATACTAGCTTGGGTTTTTTAGGCTCGATCGCACTGGTAGCGATCGCCCTAAAGTGTAATTTTTTGTAAAATAGTTCTTGACAATGTGTCCATCACTTGCCCAATCTCCTCTCTTCTCTCTGTGTCCTCTGCGCTCTCTGCGGTTAATCAAAAAAAATCTCCCACAGGAAAGCGTTAATTTATATGAAAAGCTGCAATAAAATTATGTCTACTACTGATTTGTCTAGTTTGAGCCGATCGATCCCAATTGAAAAGATTCGTTACGACGATCGCGGTTTAGTGCCGGCGATCGTCCAAGATTACTTAGACGGTACAGTGTTGATGATGGCGTGGATGAATCGGGAGTCGCTGCAAAAAACCTTGGAAACCGGACAAACTTGGTTCTGGAGTCGATCGCGCGCCGAATTTTGGAACAAAGGGGCGACTTCGGGACACATTCAAAATGTGAAAGGGTTGCGCTATGACTGTGATAGCGATGCTTTGTTGGTGACTGTGGAACAACTCGGAGATATTGCTTGTCACACGGGAGAAAGAAGTTGTTTTCACCAAGTTGATGGGGAAATTTCACCACCGCCGGGGGATATGTTATCTCAATTATTTGACGTAATTTGCGATCGGCGCGACAATCCTAACGAAACTTCTTATACTTGCAAGTTGTTCGAGGGCGGCGACAATAAGATTCTCAAGAAAATTGGTGAAGAGTCGGCGGAAGTTGTGATGGCTTGTAAGGATGACGATAAAGATGGAATTGCTGGGGAAGTTGCGGACTTATTTTATCACGCTTTGGTTGCTTTGGCTCACCATCAAGTTGACTTGAGAGAAGTTTATCGCAAATTGGGCGATCGCAGAAAATAATCGATAATTGCTAATGGGTTTGATCGTTCGGACTTCAGTCCTCTTCCTTAAAATACGCTCGACAACCTGCAAAACTAATACCAGTTTCAAAAAATCTGCCTGCAAAGATTAATTTACTGGTTGGTTTCGCGATGTGCTCCTAATATCATCTCAGGTCGATCGTTAATTAGTTCGTAGTGTGGACTTTAGTCCGCTCATTTGTTGCGGACTAAAGTCCACACTACGAACCGTTTTGATGCAATGAGCAATTCTCGCCACTTCCTAGAAACTAAAAGTTGTGCGGAGGACTCCCACACCTACTGTGTCATTATTCTTAGTTCCTTCAGGATTGAATAGCACAAAAGCTCCCGGTGTAATGCTGATATTATCGTTAACCTTGAAGCGATAATAAGCTTCTAAATGGTAAGGAGTAGCTTTGTTTGTCTGGAAACGAGCACCGCCACTTACCGAATCGCGATCGAGAGGCTGTCCAAACAGAATACCTGCATTATTGCCCTGTGCCAACAAATCTCGGAAATGTAAACCTACCATCCAACTGTTGAAAGTTGTAGAAGCATTGCTTCTTTCAGCATCAGCAATTATCCAAGCTCCATAGGTAGAAACAGCAACTTTCGGAGAAAGCCGCCAGGTTGCAGTACCGCCAAAGGAATTCATCGTCACACCGCCGCTAACAGGTTCTCTATTTCTTCCCAAAATTGAACCCAAATCTGCATCGCTTAATCCTGTGGCCAGAATATTCAATTGGTGGCGACTGTAAGCGTAATTCAAACCAATGTCAATACTGCTGGTAGGTTTAATAGTTAACTGCGCCGCAGCAATGGTACTGCCATTAAATAAACCCGCACCCAACGGAGTAGCTGGAAAGCCTAAATCGTTAGGCAAAGCAGCATTTACACTGCCGTACAAAGCTGTGAGATTGAGCTTTTTAGAAAGGTTCCAAATAAATCCGCCAGCCGATGCCAAACCGCTGCCAGAAGTGCCGCCGGATACGCGCACTACAGGGTTGTAACCTCCAAACCTAGAAATAGATTCTTGCCCTTCTCCTGCAAAAGGAGTAATTGCTTGAAAAGCATCAGAAGTTTCCGCCTTCGGGCCAGCAAATAAAGTGATGCTGTTAGAAACTGGAAAGACGTAAAGCAGTTTGTAAAGTTCAACAGCGTTGGCGTCTATGCTAGATAGATTCTGAGGATTTATTCCGGGAAATTGCGGCTCAAAACTCAGCCTTGCCTGACTGTCAGACAAACCGCTAAATGCCCCGGTTGACAAACCCAACTGAGGCCCAAAGCTGCGAATGTTGTAAGCTTGCAAGCCAGTTATCAGCGTATCTTTGCCTGTGAAACTGGTAAGGAGATTCAGCCGCACTCGGTAATTGAAGACTGTCTGAGTATCGCTGTTATTGTTTTTGGTAGTGTCGGCAACACTAAAAATGGCTTCGCCGCTGAGTTTAGTGGTTGTCGAAAATTGATTTGCTTCTAATTCGGCGGTGCGGGATTCTAAAGCATCGACTCTACCGCGCAATGTAGCTAATTCTGCTGCAAATTCTTCTTGCAGTCTTTGCAGTTTGGTTAAGTCTTCTTTCGTCGCTAAGTTGGTCGTACCTGCTTTAATTAGTTCGTTAACTTTATCCAAGCAAGCGTTTAAACCGGCGGCAAACTCGTAGCGAGTCATTGCCCGATTACCTCGGAATGTGCCGTCTGGATATCCCGCTATGCAGCCGTATCTTTCGACGAGAGATTGCAGGGCTTGAAATGCCCAATCTGTCGGGCGCACGTCGGAGAGTTGCGAGACAGATGTTACTTGTTCGAGTTCCGTGGATTCTGGGGTTTCGCTGTTGGCTGCTGCGGGTTCTAAGGAATCGCTGTTGGCGATTTCAGCCAACTTTTGGGAAGTAGAAGTTTCTGTTGGTACTGGCGCAGATGTGCCTGTTTGGGCAATAGCTGGTGTCTGCGGGTTTTGGGCAGGAATAACAGATGTTTCTGCTGTAAGTGTTTGTGGTTCTGGGTTTGCTGGTTTTTCAGCTAAATTTAAGGAATTTTCCGCAGGATTTTCGGCGGTAGATGCTGCTATTTGTGGTCGATCGAGCTTAGCGCTGTCTTGGGGCAGATTGGCGAGTTCGCCCGTATTTTCCACTTCCACCGCATCGGCTGGTTTTAACCCATCTGTTTCGGGAATTTTAGCTGGATTTTCAACGGTTGTATTCAGGCTGATTTCAGTCTGTAATTCTGTCAGTTCTTGGGCACCTGATGTCTCTTTGTCTGGGACATGAGGCATCGCTGCCAATGGTAAAGAACCGACAAGTAGATACAGTAAACCTACTCCGCCTGCACTAAATAGTAGACGTGCTTTCATTGCAACTCCTTACAAAATAGATTGTCAAATTACTATTACATTTGCCGAATTATAACTCTATTTGGTATTCACAAGCACAATTTTTGAATTAATATTTTTTATATCTTTCATAATAAAAGTAAAAGAAAACATCACAAAACAGGCATTTAGGCAACTATTTTTTTAACCTGCGATCGAGAACTTGCAACACAAAAGATCAGCATAAAAAGATATCACAAAACAGCTATTTAGGCAACTATTTTTTTTAACCTGCGATCGACAATCTCCAAAATTGCGATCGCCAGCATCACACTCAAAGCCAAACCCAACCAAAAATTATCCGCCGCAAATCGCCCTTGATCCAAAGCCCAACCACCCAAAGGTGGGCCGATTAAATAGCCGATCGCCCAACACTGAGAATTAATTGCCAAATACACGCCCCGCAAAGACTCTGGGGCTAATTCTACCACCAAGCCAGAGGCAAAAGGAGTATAAGCAACCGTTGCAACTGACAAGAAAAACAAGCCGACAACGGCTAAAAATAGATTGCCAGTTGCAGCAATACCCGTCAAGCCGATCGCGATAAATCCAATGCCCCAAAGCAAAGCAGAAATCATCAAGGCTCGCGGACAAGAAAACCGTCTCAAAGCCCTCGCGATCGGCATTTGCAGAGCGACAGTTAAAAAAGTGCTAAAAGCAAACAAAATGGTAATTGTCAGCGTAGAAAAGCCCTTTCCCGACGCACCAACGGAGACAAAGTTGGTAAAGTAAAGGGGCATCGTAGTTTGGATTTGGGCAATATATAAAGTAAACATTGTGTTGACAACGGCATAAATCAACAAAGTGCGATCGCTCAACGCCACCATCCAGCCATTTTGCTTGCCGTTTTTTCCTGTCTCCACGGAAGTAGATGGTTTATAGGTTTCAGAAACGGCACCCCAAACTACTGCAAAAAATATCACAAACGAGATACCATCAATCACAAAGAGCGATCGATAATTCCCGGTTAGCGCAATCAAAAAACCACCCAGAATAATCCCCACTTGCAAACCTAGATTATCCGCTAAGCGTGTGAAAGCAAAAGCTTCCTGTCGCTGTTCGCCATCTGCCAAATCCGCCACCATACTTTCCGTTGCTGGCCAATACAAACCAACACCAAAACCCATCAGTAAATTCGCCACAACTAAGCTGGGAAAATCATTTGCAGCAGCCAACATGAAACAAGCCACAGCCGAAATAATGGCTGACATTAATAAAGTTCGCCGTCTTCCCCATTTTGGCGAATCCGAAAAAGAACCGCCCAAAATTCGACCAAATATGCCAGAAATGGAACCGCTTCCCAAACCAATGCCAACAGCAGTAGCAGATAAGCCGACTTGAGAGACAAAGTATATGGGCGCGTAAAATAAGGTAAAACCAGTGCCACTTTGGGAGAGGAATCTGCCGGTGGCGAGAATCCATACTTGAGAGGAAAGACGGGGAAACCAAGAGGGCAATTTAGGCACTTTTAATAAAAATTATTACTCAATTACACAAAAGTTAGCATTAAATTAAAAATACTTAACACGCTTTGAGGAAAAAACTGGTTAAGCTCTAAAAAGAGGCATAAAAATTTTTAAGAGGTTCAGTTATATGTGTCTGGGATGATGACATCTCCTGAGTTTGCAGCGGCAGGAAACTTAATGTTTTGGGGCTTCAACCGCGTTGAGTTAGTTTGTGCAGCTTTGGTTGCGACTGGTTTGATGGTTTTGAACAATTTATCCAGTGGCTTCGGCAAGCAGAGTCGCACAGCTATTATATTATCTTTGGTACTTCTGGCGATCGCCCTGATTGACACCTACGCTCTGACACCACAAATGAGCGCCCTGGGAATGCAGCTAAATCTGTTTGACTTCACAGCCGAAATTCCCACCGGCATGAATCTATTACACCAAGGCTATTTCGCTTTGGAAGCAGTCAAATTGGCTGTTGGTGGCACACTGCTTAGCTTCTGCTATCAGCATCAAGCTTAATCAATCATAAAAATTAGGACACGGCGATAAAAACTAGGACTAGGACACGGCA
>PVWI01000244.1 GCA_003003725.1 filamentous cyanobacterium Phorm 6
GTTGTTCCCTGACCGCGATCGAGCGGTTCCAGGACGAATTTTCCGTACTGACTCCGGTCTTTGTCAGTGTTAGACTCTATACATTCAATTTGAAACTGCGCCACGGAGTGACCTCCCTTTTCCACTTTGGATTTTTGATTTTGGATTTTAGATTGCAGAGCATACCCCTGAACGGATTTCGGATTTTGGATGGACGGGGCAACAGTTAGAACCATTATTTTTTGACTTTAAGCAGTTAGCCATTATCCAAAATCTAAAATCTAAAATCTCAAATCGTTTTAGACTCTACGCCGCTTGGGAGGGCGACAGCCGTTGTGAGGAATTGGGGTAACATCTCTAATCAGGGTAATTTCCAGTCCCGCCCCTTGCAGTGCCCGAATTGCAGTTTCTCGACCTGCTCCGGGCCCGCTCACCATTACTTCTATTTGGCGCATTCCTTGGTCGTTGGCTCTGCGGGCAGCACTTTCTGCTGCTGTTTGAGCTGCAAAGGGAGTTCCCTTCTTAGCTCCTTTAAAACCGCTGGAACCTGCCGATGCCCAGGATATTACTTCGCCGTTGAGGTCGGTAATAGTAACAATCGTGTTGTTGAAGGTAGACTGGATGTAGCCTACCCCATTGGGTACATTCCGTTTCTGCTTTTTTGCACCAGATTTCTTGCCTGTTTGTTGTCGCGCCATATTAGTCTCTTTAACGTTTCTCTCAACTAATGTCCCGAAGCGCTAGGAGCCAGCAGCCCCCAGCGTAGTTTTCCCAAAAAGAGATTACTTCTTGGAAGGTGCCTTTTTCTTGCCCGCAACTGTGCGGCGGACGCCGCGACGGGTTCTGGCGTTGGTACGGGTTCGTTGTCCCCGCACCGGCAGACCCAAACGGTGACGCCTACCACGATAAGTCCCGATATCCATCAGGCGCTTGATGTTCATTGACTCCCAGCGCCGGAGGTCTCCTTCGATTTGGTAGGTGCTTTCTACATGAGCCCGCAGAAGTGTCACGTCGGCCTCTGTTAAATCCTTGACGCGAGTGTCAGGATTTACGCCTGTTGCAGCGATAATTTTTTGGGCCCGCGACAGGCCTATTCCGAAAATGTATGTCAGACCTATTTCGACGCGCTTATCGCGTGGAAGGTCTACACCGGCAATCCGTGCCACACTTTTTGTCTCCCTAGTTTTCCTGTTTGGCTACAATATTGAATTAGGCAGCACTTGCGTACATTGCCCAGTCCAATCTTCCTGTTTTCTAACCTTGGCGTTGTTTGTGTTTCGGGTTAGTGCATATCACCATCACTCGACCGCGACGGCGGATGACGCGACATTTCTCACAAATTTTTTTGACAGATGCTCGAACTTTCATCTTTCTTCCTGCCTGGAGAACCCCGCTCTACCGGAGAGTACGCACGCTGGCCCGTAGAGCGGTGGGAGGAGAGGCTGGGCAAGGTGTAGGCCTCTCCTCGATTAAATTGTATAAAGTGGGGGTTGTTTTATGAAGGAGCCCGCTTGCACCCACTCCCATTGCTGGGGTAAAGTTCGCCTGCATACAAATGTTGGCGATCGATACTTTGGCGGTGTAACAATGACTTAACCCGATACACCGATGGGTTGTTGACGCCCTTCTAGTCAACACTACAAACGTAGCATTATAGCATAAATTTGAAGCTTTTTACCAAATTCTCTCTAATTAAACTTAGAATTAGTTTTTAGAAAGTTTTATCTAAGCCTATTTTTTCCGAAGGCGATAAGTAATCCTGCCTTTGGTTAAGTCGTAGGGAGTCAATTCGACTTTGACGCGATCGCCTGGCAGAATTTTGATGTAGTTGCGGCGGATCTTGCCGGAAATGTGAGCTAGCACGTTAAACCCATTATCTAGGTCAACGCGAAACATCGCATTGGGGAGGGAATCCACCACTGTCCCTTCCATTTCAATTAAATCTTGCTTAGACAATTTGGTATTTACCTCAACTCTACATTTGATTAACTAGGAGTGTTCCAGCATTTACCTCAAAACCTATTTACTGGTAGAGATTAAACGGGAACAGGGGCAAAAATTCGGGTGACTCGATCGACTTAAAGACTCAACTTTCTCGATCGCTTTAGCTTTACTTGAGTAAAATTGTGGCAATTAGTATCGAGTTCAATCCTGGAACTAGCAACCCTTACAAAACCTGAGAGCATCAAAAAGCTCCTAGTTAACACATCTTAGCAAAAGCTGGTGAGTAACAAGCTCTATTGAGAGGGTTCAAGAGTCGCCAGAGAGCGCTTGTTGCAGTTCTGCGGTGACTAATTCCATATCGCGATCGCCATCAACCGCAACTAACTGTTCGCGGGCTCTGTAAAACTCAATCAAAGGCTCAGTTTGTTCGCGATAAACTTGCAACCGGCGACGGATCGTCTCCTCATTGTCATCCTGGCGTCCCCGCGACAATAGGCGAGTCACCAAAACATTATCAGGTACGTCCAAATTGACAGCTCTGATATCGCAGTCCTTACCAGACTTACCCCCAGCACCGCTAACATCACAGAGTAGTGTGTCAAAAAACGCTGCCTGTGCCACAGTGCGAGGAAAGCCGTCCAGAATCCAGCCAGCATTAGCATCTGGTTGATTCATGCGTTCTTGGACTATATCCATCAATAACTGGTCAGGAACCAACTCACCAGCATCCATGTAGGCTTGGGCTTTTAAACCCAAGGCAGTTTTCGCCACCACGCAGGCGCGGAGGATGTCACCCGTAGAAATGTGGGGTATTTTCCAGAGAGCGGCTAAGAGCTGAGCCTGAGTTCCCTTTCCCGCCCCTGGAGGCCCCATAAAGATCAGTTGCATTGCGATTACTTCACCATTCCTTCATATCGTTGGGAGATGACGTAAGTTTGAATTTGCTTAGCAGTTTCGATCGCCACACCTACTAAAATCAGTAAGGAAGTTGCACCGAAGCCTCTAAAAGTTTGGACTCCGATCGCGCTTTCCACAGCCGTTGGTACAATAGCTACCAGACCGAGAAATATCGCTCCCAAGAAAGTCAAACGATTCAAAACCTTCTCCACATAATCGCTAGTTTTCAGACCAGGGCGAATCCCAGGAATACTGGCACCCATTTTCTTCAAGTTCTGAGACATATCTACAGGGTTGACAATCAACGAAGCGTAGAAATAGCTGAAGAACAGAATCAAAGTCAGATAAAACAACGCGTAAGCCCAAGGCGCCGGGCCGCTCGGACTCAAAACATTAGCGACTTGAACCAAAAACGGGTTATTGAGAGACTGAGCGAGGAAAGAAGGCACAATCAACACCGAAGATGCAAAAATAATCGGCATGACTCCGCCTTGATTCAAGCGCAGGGGTAAGTAGCTGCGACTCTCCCGATAAACTTTGCGCCCGACTTGACGGCGAGCAGAAATAATCGGAATCCGGCGAGTACCTTCCTGAACAAAAACAATCCCGACAATCGTCACCAAAAAGACCATCAGCAGCACAAGTACGCGGCCGACAACTTGCGTGTCGCCACTTTGAGCCAATTCAAACGTTTGTCCCAAAGAACGTGGTAAAACCGACACAATGTTGATAAAAATCAACAGCGATGCTCCGTTCCCAATACCTCGCTCTGTCACCACTTCCGATATCCACATCACAAACATCGAGCCGGCTGTTAGAGCCAAAGCTGTTTGTGGGATGAAAAAAGGCCCCGGAGATTGAGCAAAAGGGCTGACCCAAATCGCAATGCCAACGCTTTGCAGAATAGCCCAGCCCAGGGAAACGTAGCGAGTAATTTGAGAAATCTTGCGTCGCCCTGCTTCTCCATCATTTTTCTGCATATCTTCTAAACTGGGCAGAGCCGCAGTTAGAAGTTGCACGATAATTGAAGCATTAATGTAGGGCAAAATCCCCAGCGCGAAAATCCCCAAAGCTGATAGCCCGCCTCCTGAAAACAAGTCCAAAAAGCCAATTAAAGGGCTGTTTTGAACGTTTTGGGCAAAGGCGACTCGATCGATACCCGGGACTGGCAAGTGGACACCCAGGCGCACTAAAATCAATAAGCCAAGAGTTACAAGGATGCGGCCTCGCAAACCAGCAGCTTGAGCCATCTGCATGAAAGTCTCTTGTGCAGTTGGCGCTTTTTCTCTACTGACGTCCATAGTTACGATTTTGGATTTTAGATTTGGGATTTTTGACTAAATCATTTTCTGATAGCAAGAAGAGAGGATTTGAGATTTGGACATCTTCTCAAACCTCAAATCTTTAGGCAATTAATTCGCAACTTCCACCGGCAGCTTCAATTTTGGTGCGAGCACCTGCGGTAAAAGCCTTGGCGCGCACTTGCAAAGCCACATTCAATTCGCCATCTCCTAAGATTTTCAGCGGCCCATCGTCTGTCGTGACAATTTTTGCTTGAATCAAAGAGGTCAGAGTAACTTCTGTGTTTGCTGGCAGCGATGCTAATTTACTTACATTAATGATAGTGTACTCTTTGCGGTTCACGATCGGGAAGCTCTTCAGCTTGGGCAGGCGGCGGTAAAGAGGATTTTGCCCACCTTCAAAACCGGGTCTAGTTCCGCTACCGGATCTAGCTTTTTGACCGCGCATCCCTTTACCGGAACTCGCACCTTGGCCGGCAGAAATACCTCTGCCCAAGCGACGCGGGCGCTTTGTGGAACCCGCTTTTGGTCGGGCGTCTTGCAATCTCATAGTTTTGGTAGTTGGTAATTGGTAATTGGTAATTGGTAATTGATAGTTTTGAGTTTTGAGTTTTGAGGAATGAAAATTTTTTATTCAAAACTCAATACTGAATACTCAAAACTGACAATTCGTTCCGTTCCCTAGTCCTTAACCGTAGAGGTTTTCTACTGGAATTCCGCGCTCTTGAGCAACTTCGGACAAGGTGCGAAGAGTGGAGAGGGCGTTGACGGCGGCTCGGGCGTTGTTTAAGGGATTTCCTGAACCTAGCTGTTTGGCTAAGATGTTGCGGACTCCTGCTAGTTCGAGAACAGTTCGGACTGCTCCCCCTGCAATTACCCCGGTTCCCGGTGCTGCTGGTCGCATCATGACTTTGGCTCCGCCGCCTGCACCGTTGATGGGGTGAGGGATGGAGTTAGATTTAGTCAATGGGACTTCAATTAGGTGCTTTTTGCCGTCAGCGACGCCTTTTTTGACGGCGCCGATTACGTCGCTGGCTTTGCCGACTCCAACTCCAACTTGACCGCGTTCGTTGCCGATAATGACTATGGCGCGGAAGCTGAGTTTTTTACCACCTTTAACTACTTTGGTAACGCGCCGAATCTGAACAACTCGTTCTTGCCATTCGGATTCTTTTTCGCGCCCTTTGTTGTTGCTGCTGCTTTTTTTCTTGTTGCGCTGTTCTTTTTGTTCTGCCATAGTTTTGTCCTGTGGGAATTGAGGATTAGTAACTGGTAGTCGGCAATGGGGAATTAACGATTAGGAATTAAGAATTTTATTGCTTCTTTCTTCCTTCTTCCTTCTTCCTTCTTCCTTCTTCCTTCTTCCTAAAAGTCTAACCCGCCTTCACGAGCTGCTTCTGCGAGGGCTTTGACACGACCGTGATAGAGGTTGCCTCCGCGATCGAATACGACTTTGACTATGCCAGCGCTGGAACAGCGTTTGGCAATCAACTGACCGACTTGCGCACTGGCGGAGCAGTTGCTTCCCGATGTGAGAACGGACTTCAAATCCGGGTCTAGGGTTGACGCAGCAGCCAAAGTATGCTGTGTCGAGTCGTCGATTACTTGGACGTAGATGTGCTGATCAGATCGAAATACCGCTAACCTGGGACGTTCGGAGGTGCCGAACACTTTGCGCCGCACTCGGCGGTGTCTGCGGTGGACTGATTCTTTGCGAGTAAGCTTCATATAACTCGGTGAATGGGAAACTCAGAGTCTTTAGACCTGAGAGAGAAATGACACTTCGGATTTGCTCAATTGAGCTTACGAAAGCGGGGTGATGTTAGCTTGTCGGTCAATGTTTGCCGTGCTTTTTAGACTTGCAACACTGTCGAGCGTGATATACCAGACTGTTTAATTGCAAATGACATAGCAGGGAACTAGCGGGAGCATCCACAGGGTGTCGTGACTCCAAAAACGTAGACCAAGGGAAGTATACGGGCCGTCAGTATGGCTTGTGGGAATTACCCGTACAAGCCGTGTCTTTAGACCTGGGTTACTGACTGTTACTTCTTACCTGTTTTGCCTGTTTTACCAGCTTTGCGACGGACGACTTCGCCGCTGTAGCGAATGCCTTTGCCCTTGTAGACTTCAGGGGGACGCACCGCGCGGATGCGGGCTGCTGTATTGCCTACGAGTTCTTTGTCAATGCCGGAGACTATGACGTTGGTGTTGCCTTCAACTGCCATTGTGATGCCTTCTGGAGGGGGCATTTCCACGGGCTTGCTGTAACCGACGTTTAAAATTAGGTTCCGTCCTTGAACCTGTGCCCGATAACCTGTGCCGATAATTTCTAGGCGGCGCTGAAAACCTTCTGATACACCTTCGACCATGTTGGCGACGAGGGTGCGACACAAGCCGTGCAATTGACGGGCGACGCGAGATTCGTCTCGGCGGGTGACGAGTAAAGTCTCGCCTTCGAGTCCCATGAGAATTTCGGCTGGAATCACTCGGGAAAGTTCACCTTTAGGACCTTTGACGGCTACTTTTTGACCGTCTAGGGTGATGGTGACTTTCGTGGGAATGCTAATCGGACGCTTGCCAATTCGCGACATAATTTTTTGTCCTTTGTTTTTAGTTATTAGTCCTTGATGATTAGTCTTTAGTTATTAGTCCTTAGTGATTGATTTTTCAGTTTGTTGCCAATGACCAGCGACTAATGACTAATTACTAATGACTACCAAACATAACAAAGCACTTCACCGCCTAAACCTTGGCGACGAGCTTCTCGATCCGTCATGATGCCGCTGGAGGTGGAGATAATGGCAATGCCAATTCCGCCTAATACTCTGGGCAATTCTTTACGGTTCGAGTAAACGCGTAGTCCTGGTTTGCTGACTCGCTTCAGTGCCGTGATAATGGGCTTGCGAGTTTTGCCTTTGTACTTTAAAGAAAGCACTATATGTCGCTTAATCCCTTCTGGTTCTCCTTCTTCAAATTCGCTGATAAAGCCTTCAGTTTTGAGGACTTGGGCAATGCTACGGGTCATTTTTGTAGCTGGAATTTGTGTTGTTTGGTGACGCGCCATGCAAGAATTGCGAATGCGCGTCAACATATCTGCTATGGTATCGTTAGCTGCCATCTTTTGCTTCTTACTCTAGTGCTTAGTTGTCCCGGAACGGCATTCCCATTTCTTTAAGCAAAGCGCGTCCTTCTTCGTCGGTGTTTGCTGTGGTGATAATTGAAATGTCCATGCCTCGAATTTGATCGATGCTGTCATATTCTATTTCTGGAAAGATTAGCTGCTCTCTCAGACCTAAGCTGTAGTTGCCGCGTCCGTCGAAGCTTTTGGGACTGATGCCCCGGAAGTCGCGGATTCGGGGAAGTGCTAGGTTGATCAGCCGATCGAGAAAATCGTACATCCGATCGGCTCGTAGCGTCACCATAACACCTACGGGTACTCCTTTACGGATTTTGAAGCCGGCGATCGCTTTTTTCGCCCGCGTCACTACCGGCTTTTGTCCGGTGATGATGCCAATTTCGCTAATGGACGAATCCAGTGCCTTAGCGTTTTGAGATGCTTCTCCCAAACCCCGGTTCAGGGTGACTTTAACGAGTTTGGGAACCTGATGGATATTAGTATATTTAAACTGATCCATCAGTTTCGGAACGATTTTCCCTTGATAAAGAACTTTGAGTTTATCCGGCATAGTTTTTGTGTTTCGTTAACTGTCCCTGGGCGTGGTCAGGGAATTGCTCGATCGTCATTTATCCTATGTTACTTGTTATTTGTTGATTGTTGTTAGTTGTTATTTGTTGCCAACCACCAATAACCAATAACTACTAACTAATTATCGAGGATTTCTCCGGTTTTTTTGAGCTGTCGTAGTTTCCGACCATCTTCGCTAAAGGTATAGCAAACACGGCTAGCTATTTTTTCTTTTTCGGAGTAGTGCATCACGTTGGAGCTGTGGATAGGAGCTTCAAAGGTGACGATTTTTCCAGATTCTCCTTCTTGCTGGGGCTTAACGTGCTTGGTTCTGACGTTTACACCTTTAACAATTACTTTGCTGACTTTAGGATATGTCTTTAAGATTTCTCCGACTTTTCCTTTCTCTTTGCCAGTAATTATTTGCACGGTGTCACCAGCTTTGACGTGCATTCTGTAGCGTTGCGGTTCGCTAGTTGGTTTACCCTTTTTTCCGTACATTTTAAAGTACCTCCGGGGCTAAGGAAACGATTTTAGTAAAGTTTTTGTCGCGTAGTTCGCGGGCGACTGGGCCGAAGACGCGAGTACCTTTGGGGTTTCCGTCTACGTTGATAATGACGGCGGCGTTGTCGTCAAAACGAATGCTCATACCGCTGTCGCGACGCAAGCCTTTGCGGGTTCTGACAATGACGGCCCGGACGACATCTGATTTTTTGACGGCCATGTTGGGGAGAGCGTCTTTGACGACGCCAATGATCACATCGCCGACTCCGCCGTAGCGGCGATTACCGCCTCCCAATACGCGGATGCACATTATTTTGCGGGCTCCGCTATTGTCGGCGACATTGAGGTATGTCTGGGGTTGAATCATGGTGATTGTTGACTGTTAGCTGTTGACTGTTAACGGTTGACTGTTGACTGTTAACTGGGAATTAATTGTTAATCTTTGAGCGCTCGGGCGATCGGGAGATCGCAATTAACTGTTAGCCGTTTTTTGTCCCGAAAATTTCAGCAACCGCCCAGCGTTTGGTTTTGCTCAAGGGGCGAGTTTCAGTGATTCGGACACGATCGCCCGATTTACACTTATTTTCTTCGTCGTGAGCTTTGTAGCGTTTGGTGCGAACTACGATTTTGCCGTATTTGGTGTGGGAGGAGCGGTTTTCGATCGCTACCACGACGGTTTTGTCCATTTTGTCGCTGACTACTACGCCAACTCGTTCTTTAATTGCCATACCTACCTATTTTTGTTGTGCAATTGAGTTTTTTTGAGCTACTGGGCGATCGTCGGCTCGGCTGCTTCTGATTCTTGGCTGACTGCTGCGGTTGCAGCCTGCTCTGCGGCTGCTTGAGATGCGGCTAACGTTTTAGCAGCTTCTGCCTCAGCGGCGAATTGGCGCTCGCGTTCAACTGTCATCAATTGAGCGACGCGGTGTTTGGCGTGCTTGAACAGGTGAGGCTTTTCCATGCGGCCGGTAGCTTGGAACAACCGAAGTTCCATTAGTTGGCGCTTGACGGCTAAAATTTGCTCTGCTAATTGTGCATCGCTTAAATCTCTAGCTTCTTTAATCTTGGGCAAAGACATAATTGTGTGCTTTATCGTTGGCGATCGGTCAATTGTTGACCGAGTTGTCTAGATGCTGAAGCCTGAAGGAAAGAAAAGTTATGAATGCCTGATTTTAAATTGCTGTAGCCGTTTAAAATTCGGACGAATGCCAAACTAATTCTACCTTCGTTTGTGGCTATGACTGGTCTTGTTCGCGGGTGATGAACTTGGTTTTAATCGGTAATTTGAAAGATGCCAAACGCATCGCTTCGCGGGCGATTTCTTCACTTACGCCACCAATTTCAAACATGACGCGGCCGGGTTTGACAACGGCAACCCAAAATTCAGGTGAGCCTTTACCGGAACCCATCCGGGTTTCTGCTGCGCGCTGAGTGACTGGTTTGTCGGGAAAAATCCGAATCCAGATTTTGCCACCCCGGCGGATATAGCGAGTCATGGCGCGCCGTCCGGCTTCTATTTGGCGAGAAGTGATCCAGGCTGGTTCGATCGCTTGGAGCGCGAAGTCACCAAAGCTAACTGTGTTGCCGCGGGTGGCAATACCGCTCATTCGCCCGCGCTGTTGTTTGCGGAATTTGGTTCTTTTAGGGCTTAACATGGCTAGGGAATTCAGTAATTGGTAATCGGTATAGCGGACAGCACGAACT
>PVWI01000245.1 GCA_003003725.1 filamentous cyanobacterium Phorm 6
CATTTAGTAGAAAAAATCAATTTTCAAGTGCTGCAAGGAGAAGTTTTAGTATTGCTGGGACGCAGCGGTAGCGGCAAAACTACTACCATGAAATTGATTAACAATTTACTCGCGCCAACCAGCGGCGAAGTGCTTGTCATGGGAAAACGGACAACTGAATGGAACCCCATTCAATTGCGGCGAAAAATTGGCTATGTAATTCAAGAAATCGGTTTATTTCCCCATTTTACAGTCGAGCAAAACGTCGGTTTAGTCCCGAAACTAGAAGGTTGGGAAACCTCGCGCATTCAATCTCGCGTCCGCCAACTGTTAGAATTAGTCAACCTCGATCCGCAGCACTTCGCCAAACGTTATCCCCATCAGTTATCTGGCGGACAGCGGCAGCGCGTGGGTGTCGCCAGATCACTGGCGGCTGACCCTCCACTGCTGTTAATGGACGAACCGTTTGGCGCTTTAGACCCCATTACTCGCCTAGAATTGCAGCGGGAATTCGGTCAATTGCAGCAGCAACTGGGAAAAACTGTGATTTTTGTGACTCACAGCATTCAAGAAGCTTTTTTATTAGCTTCTAAAATTGGTTTGATGCAGGATGGACGGTTGGTTGAATTGGGATCGCCCGATGATTTTCTAAAATCTCAGCATCCAGAAGCTCGCGCATTTCTTGAATGTTTCCAATTACCTGTAACTGGGTAAAATTCTATGTAATGTCTTTTTTTGTAAGTAGGTAAAAGATATTTTTTATAAAAATTATTGCCTGCATTTCGATTTCAAAAAATACTACCACCATGTAAAAAATAGGTTCGTAGTGAGGACTTTAGTCCTCGGAACGATGCGGACTAAAGTCCTCACTACGAACCTACTGGAAATTATATTACCAATTACCAAATGATAGAATTTTTTAATCGGTACGGTGCGGAGATAATTCAGCGCGTACTCGAACACTTATATTTAGTAACTGTGGCAATTTCGATCGCAATTATTGTCGGGATTCCCCTCGGGATTTTAGTAACGAGAAAACCAAAATTGAAAAAGCCGATTTTGGGATTTGCAAATATTATGCAAACAATTCCCAGTTTAGCTTTGTTTGGCTTGCTAATTCCGGTGCCCGTTGTGGGTGGAATAGGCGATCGCACGGCAATCATCGCCCTCACACTCTATTCCCTACTGCCCATTATCCGCAACACTTATACCGGGATTGTCGGCGTCGATCCGGCGATTACCGAAGCCGGGAGAGGCATGGGAATGACGGATATGCAACTGTTATGGCAAGTCGAACTTCCCCTAGCGCTGGGCGTAATTTTAGCGGGAGTGCGAGTTGCTGCGGTAATTGCGATCGGGCTAGCAACGATCGCCGCTGCAATTGGTGCCGGCGGCTTGGGCGTGTTTATTTTTCGCGGCGTTGCTACAATCAACAATCAGTTACTTTTAGCTGGGGCAATTCCGTCAGCTTTAATGGCATTAGCGGCAGATTTTGGGCTGGGGTTAGTGGAAGGACACCTCTCGAAAAGTACATTAAAAAGTATTAATGAAGACTGAAGTCCGAACGATCAAATCGTCAGTTGTGTGATTTTCTGCGAACCAGAAGCATTCGGAGGATTCGCCATCAGATTGCGGATTTCATTTGAACGTTCAAGGTATTCTCGATTGCATAAAACAGCTTCGCTTCCCTCCAGGGAAATAGGACTAGCCAAATCTATCCAAGAACGGCAACCGCCGTAGGCAGAAATGTACGGAATTTCTAGATTTTGGGCTAACCGATAAGCCCGCAGTAGTAAAATATAAATTGGCTGATTTTGTTTCCATTTCAGGCGGTCGCCGACAAATTTTTCATTCCAGATATGGTAAGGAAAAAGCGCCGTAATTGCAGGTTCCCAAGCAACCAAAAAAACATCGGTAATCTCAGCCCAACTGCTAATTTTAATAAATTCTGGATGCCAACCAGATTCTACCGTTTTTACCTGACTCGCAAAATCCGGCTTTAACAAATCCGGCTGTTGGTGTTCAAAAGTTGGATAAAGCAAAACCTGCTTATCACCAACATTAAACTGTCCTGCTTGCTCGCGAATGCCCCCCTTTCGCAACAGTACAATCGTTTTGCCCTCTTCCAAAGCATTAACCGCTACATTCCATTCTTTCAGCGCGCGAGTAGTTGATTTCATAGGATTTAGTTTGGTTTTAACCAAAGTAACAAAATCGGTAATTGACAGCAATTATAACAACTTTTTTCTGTTAAAATTAGATAGCTTGAGGGTAAATAGTAAAAATCCAAATTAGGGCTAAAGCTATGGAAAAGCGACAATTGGGGACATCGGGAATTCAAATTAGCCCGATAATTATGGGGACTTGGCAAGCTGGGAAGCGGATGTGGGTGGGAATTGAGGATGCCGAAACTGTCAAAGCAATGCGCGCCGCTTTTGAGGCCGGTATTACCACCTTTGATACGGCGGAGGTTTACGGAGAAGGACATTCGGAACAAATTATCGGCAAAGCGCTTTCAGATGTGCGATCGCAAGTAGTTTATGCTAGCAAAGTTTTTGCCAACCACCTCAAACCCGATTTGGTAGTCGAGGCGTGCGATCGATCGCTAAAAAACCTCAACACCGATTATATCGACCTTTACCAAATCCACTGGCCCGCCGGGACTTGGAATTCCGAATTAGTGCCCATTGCAGAAACAATGGACGCGCTGAACAAATTGAAAGAACAGGGGAAGATTCGGGCGATCGGCGTTTCCAACTTCTCCCGCGCCCAAATAGCAGAAGCCGCCCAATACGGACGCATCGACAGCTTGCAACCGCCCTATTCTCTGTTTTGGCGCTGGGTAGAAAAAGAGGCAATGTCCTACTGTGTAGAAAATAATATCTCAATCGTTGCCTACTCATCTCTAGCTCAAGGAATATTAACAGGTAAATTCGGGCCGGAACACAAATTTGAAGAAGGCGATCACCGCGCCAAAAGCAAGCTGTTTGTTAAAGAAAATTACGCCAGAGTCCAAACAGCATTGACTCAACTAAGACCAATTGCCGATCGCCACCAAACAAGCTTAGGAAATTTAGCATTAGCCTGGTTAATCGCCCAGCCGCAAACCAACGCAATTGTTGGCGCGCGCAATGCCGAACAAGCCACCGCTAATGCCAAAGCTGCCGAAGTAAAGCTGAGTCAAGAGGACTTAAAAGCAATAGACGCGATCGGGCGAACAGTCACCGATAGTTTAGATGACAACCCAGTCATGTGGAACTTCTAAAATAGTTAAATTTTCCAGGTTCGTAGTGAGGACTTCAGTCCTTCTTTCCCTAACTCTAAAAAGAGGACTAAAGTCCTCACTAAAAACCAAATTTTGTATCTATGGAACTTCTAAAATAGTTAAATTTTCCAGGTTCGTAGTGAGGACTTCAGTCCTTCTTTCTTTATCTAAGATAGAAGGACTAAAGTCCTCACTACAAACCAAATTTTGTATTTTATGTTAATTTTCAAAGGTTCGTAATGAAGACTTCAGTCCTTCTTTATCTAAGATAGAAGGACTAAAGTCCTCACTACGAACCAAATTATATAGAGTCTGGAAACAGGTATAATATTTACTGCCTGATACAAATAATCTAAAATCCACAATCTAAAATCGAATGAGTTATTGCCTAAACCCCAACTGTTCCAAGCCCGAAAACCCGGATACAGCCAAAATTTGCCGAAATTGCCGGTCAAAACTGCTGTTGCGCGACAGATATCGGGCCATAAAGGCGATCGGACAAGGAGGTTTTGGCAGAACATTACTCGCCGTTGACGAAGACAAACCATCAAAACCCCGCTGCGTCATCAAACAATTCTTACCCCCAGAAACCCAACTCATCCCATCAGCCAGCAATCCCAATAGCAAAAAAGCAGCCGAACTTTTTGAACAAGAAGCAATGCGATTAGACGAATTAGGGAAACATCCTCAAATTCCCGAACTCTTAGCATATTCCATCCAAGACAACCGACAATATGTAGTCCAAGAATTTATCGACGGACAAAATCTAGCACAAATTGTAGCAACCGAAGGCACATTTACACAAATTCAAATTCAAGACTTACTCAACAGCTTATTACCCGTACTTCACTTCATCCACTCCCACAACGTAATTCACCGAGATATCAAACCCGAAAACATCATCCGCCGCGCCGACAAACAATTAGTTTTAGTAGACTTTGGTGCAGCAAAAATAGCTACAGGTACAGCCTTACTCAAAACAGGAACCAGCATCGGTAGCCCCGAATACATCGCCCCCGAACAAGCCAGAGGCAAAGCATTTTTTACCAGCGATTTGTACAGTTTAGGCGTAACTTGCCTGTATTTGCTAACTCAAGTTTCTCCCTTTGATCTCTTCGATCCGGGCGAAGATGCCTGGATTTGGCGGCAATATTTGGCAAACAACCCGGTGAGTGAAGAAACGGGCAAAATATTAGACCAATTGATTGAAAATGCTACGAACCGTCGCTATCAAACGGCTGTTGAAGTCTTAACTCAACTGAATCCAGAAGCAGCTATTAAACTCACCATTCCTCAAACAATTACCAAAGCAGTCAAACCTGCCGCCAATCCCAATCCGCCCCCTCAGCCAACTCATAACTGGCAATGTATTCACACCTTAACCGGACACAAAAATTTAATTTCCTCTGTAGCTTTCAGCCCTAACGGAGAAGTTATCGCCAGCGGTAGCGATGACAAAACAATCAAGCTTTGGCAAGTACAAGACGGGCAAGAAATAGTAACTCTCGCCGGACACGCTAACTCAGTTCATACAGTAGTTTTCAGCCCCGACGGAAAAACACTTGCCAGTAGCAGCCACGACAAAACAATCAAATTTTGGCGGATGAAAGACGGGCAAGAAATCCGCACGCTTACAGGTCACAGCAACTCAGTTTATGGCTTAATTTTCAGTCCCGACGGCGAAACTGTGGCTAGCAGCAGTTGGGACAAAACAATTAAGCTTTGGCGCGTGAAAGACGGGCAAGAAATCCGCACATTTAGCGGTCACAGTAACTTAGTTTACTGCGTCGCCTTCAGTCCTGACGGAGAAACTTTGGCTAGCAGCAGTTGGGACAGAACTATTAAGATTTGGCGAGTCAAAGATGGCAAGCTAATTCGCACGCTGACTGGTCATACAGACTGCGTGCGTTGTGTAGCTTTTAGTCCCAATGGAGAGTTTCTGGCGAGTGGCAGTCACGACAATACTATTAAGATTTGGTGGGTCAAAGATTGGCAAGAAATTTTAACAATTGCAGGTCATTCTTGGTATGTAGATTCGATCGCGTTTAGTCCCGATGGCGAAGTAATTGCCAGCAGTAGCAATCAAATTATCAAGATTTGGCGGGCAAAAAATGGTCAAGAACTTTGTAATATTTTAGGTCATACAAATTCTGTTTATTCCGTAAATTTCAGCCAGGAAGGAGAGTTTTTGGCTAGCGGCAGCAGTGACAAAACTATCAAAATTTGGCAGAATATTATTTCGGTTTAATTAGCCTTCATAAAACAGGTTCGTAGTAAGGACTTTAGTCCTTCTTCATCGCAATAACCTTTCCTAGAGGACTGAAGTCCTCACTACAAACCTAAGACAGAGGAATGATTCAAGAGTTTTCTCTCTCAACTTTTCGTCGCAACTCCCGAATCGCCGCGCTTGTATTGCGATCGCGCGACATTTGGTAACACTCCAAAATAAGTTCTGGTACATTAAAATTGGGGAAATAACGGCTAATTAAACTTTCGACATATCGACCATTCTGCAAGCAGTAAATTATGAGCTTATTTTTCTTAAACAGCCACACTTCCGGTACTTGATAAGGCAAATAATCATCTAAATCCGTATAGCTAGTGACATCCACTTCGATCACCAGATCGGGCGGCGGTTCAACACCCCAAGCAATCCGATCTTTACCCATAATTGCCGCACAATTATCGATATAAAAACAATAATCTGGTTCAACTCCTCTTACCTCCGGCAAATCCATCGTAATTGGCGTAAACGCTTCATAATCTCTGCCCAAGTAATCTAGCAAAACTATTGCGACAATTGCGATAATGTGAGCTTGTTTTCCATGTACGGGTAAAGGGGACATTAATAAAATCTCTCCTGGTCGATATTTGATGCGCGGAATCTGACGATCGCCCAATTGTTCTACAAGTGCTTGGTAATCCTGCCAACTACCAGGAAATTTTATCAGTGTTCCTGGGGGCAAGTGAATTTTTTCTGGCGTGACGACTGCGAACATAAAGCTTATACCTCCTGACTAATTATATGTGTTTTAAGCTAGAGTCGCAAATACTTGAAAGCGGGCGATCGTGCTATAGTAGATAAACTTAGCTATAATTTAGGCAATGCCCGCAAGAGATTCTATCCATAACATTGTCAAACAAGCAATTGTCAAAGATGGTTGGCAAATCACCGACGATCCTTATGTTATTTCTTACGGGGAGCGATTTTTGTTTGTAGATTTAGGTGCTACTGAATCATCCAGTCTCGATCGGATTGACGGACGGTTCATTGGCGCAGAATATCAAAACAGTCGCATCGCTATCGAGATTAAAGAATTTCGTGGCCCATCAGCGATCGCCAATTTAGAGCAAGCAATTGGACAATATATTGTTTATCAGCTATTACTCAAGCAAGTCGATCCAGAGCGCCCGGTTTACTTAGCCATTCCTGACACCACTTATTACGATATCTTCAGTGAGCCAATTGGTGAACTCGTCATCGCCGAAATTCCCCTAAAATTGGTGATTATAGATTTGAAAAAAACCGAGGTAAAACAATGGATACCAGCGCGACCTATCGAGAAATCGTAAAACAGGTTATTCTTCAATACGCTAAATTGCGTCCTTCTCATGGAGACATTAGACTAGATCCGGTGTTGGATGAAACGCGCGATCGCTATGCTTTAATGCAAGTGGGTTGGGATAGAGGACGGCGAGTGAGAGGGAATTTAATTTACATTACCCTAGAAGATGGAAAAGTTTATATTGAGTACGATGGCATGGAATGTGGCATTACCCAAAATTTGATAGATCAAGGTATTCCAGAAAATGATATTGTTTTAGCTTTTCTTTTAGACTCTTTAACCGCTTTGACTGCCGCTGTGTAGTGATGAAAGGCAAAAGAGCGATCGGAAAATAAACTCATTCTTTTCAATCTATCTGCCTCACCACCTCCAAGGCTAGTCCTAGCACCTCTGCAATTTGCTCATCTTTCAATCCCAACTGTCGTAATTTACCAACCATTTCAATATTAACTTGATTCGTGCTGTCCTGGAAGTCAGGAGTTTCAGACCGACTTTTATCTGGGGTAGTATTGGGTAGTTCTGAGCAACCATTGATATAATTAATTGTGTGGCTATTACCAAAATTAGTAGTGCGATCGCCAAAATTTATATTCAGATTTAATTGCCGTTCTAGAACTGATTCCAGATTACCTTTATCAACTGGTTCATCAAAAACATCAGATAACATTTGCAAAAGCTTGTAACCTACATCCTTAGCATGACCCGCCGTACAACCATAAGTATCTGCAATATCAGAATACTTTTGTTGCTTCAGTATTCCCTTGATAATTTTACGTTGCAAGTCATTGAGATGTTTGCCAGTCTTCGCGCTGAGCACTTCATCTACAAATTGCAAGATATGGGCAGTGTCCATCAGTAGGGGGGTCGGAGAACTATAGTTAGTATACCCGACTTTATCCGTCTT
Organism: filamentous cyanobacterium Phorm 6; assembly: GCA_003003725.1. Lineage (GTDB taxonomy): Bacteria > Cyanobacteriota > Cyanobacteriia > Cyanobacteriales > Microcoleaceae > Microcoleus. The sequence goes on from PVWI01000245.1 coordinate 7,715, forward strand.
TATCAGTCTTTTTCCGCCTTGCATAGCGATTTTAAAAATACCCGTCTTTTTCCGTCTTTTTTCGCTTGGCAGTTTTGTGCGATCGGTTTATGATACGGAAGAGCTAAAAAGCGGGTTTGCTGGAGGAAGTGGCTGCACATCCAATCCCGCTCATCAACTGCGAGCGATAGAGCTTTACTATTTTGCGAGTTGCGATCGCACTTCTAAATTATTTTATACGTTTTGGGCGATCGGCTCAATCAAGCAAAGGAATTATATAAGTCATGATACCACGTCGAAGGTTAACCGATCTAGAGGAAATCCTGGATTCCTCATACGAAACTCTGGGTAATTTACAAAAGCAACTTGTTTATACTGCAGGTGCACCAGAAAGAAATAATATTAAGCTAACAATTTCCAAACAAGTTTTACCAGAAATTCGTAAGTATGAGAAAGAATACTGGCAACTTTTAGCTCAGAATGCAAATTCATTCGAGATTAATGAAACGGATGCAGATTGCGCCATTATAGAAGTTTTACAGATTGTTGAGCAGATTCGGCAAAATAGTACCGCTGGTTACTCTCAGGAAGCGATACTACTATTGACTGAAATTAGGAACAAACTAAATGAACCAGAAAAATCGGCTGCGGGAAAGCTGAAAGCTACACTTCCCCTACTGCCACCCTTCATCTCCTATGAAATTGAACTAGGTACAGAAGGTATCTTGCAACAGATATTTCCGACCTTTAGCCGGATCTTAAAAAAAAAGTAGTTGAGTCTGACTGGGATGAAAAATTAGTTACCCCAGACTGGGATGAAAAATTAGATGAAAAGAAACCTCCAATGAAGTATAATCCGATCTTATTTATTTTGGGTACTCTTATTATTGCAGCTATTGTTGTTGGTGCGAATGTTCCAGAGATTAGGTGTAAGATAAGCTGGGACTCAAAAGTATGTGGTGTAACACAGAAAGAAGTTGAACTCATTACACAAACAAGTATCGGAGAATCCTTGGCAGGAGTAAAAATTCAGGTCATTGCTCAAGGAACTCCCGAAGTTCAATATACCGATAATAATGGTTATGCCAAAGTGCGAATTTCTAGTAAAGGAGATGTTCGTGTCAACTTAAGTAAATCAGGCTATCCATCTCAAAACTTTAATATCAATTTAGAAAACGATCCAAGTATAGTCAGGATTATTCGGTTTGACGCATCAGGTCAACCTGAAGTTAAAAGCGTCCCATCTTTTCCCCAGCCTACTTCTAGTGTATCACCTAACCCTTCTACACCGAAACCACCACCTGCACCGACCATCAACAATGATCTACTTACCAAGAGTGTCAAAGGTAATTTGAGTTCCCAAAACGAGAAAGAGCGATATTATTTTACTTTAGGTAATCCGAGTAATATTAGCTTGTACCTAGATGAGGTCGAAAATGAAGCTCTGATAACTCTCTATACAGATAATGGTAATGGCTTGCCAGGTAATGAAATAACTGAAGCAACTGCTACTCTTTATAAACCAGTAGAAATTGAAAAAATTCTAGGCAGCGGGAAATATATTGTTGAAATTAAGCGGAGAATAGAAGACACAAAATACAGAATTACTGGCAGTAATTATACCAAAAAAATTAACGATTTCGGTTCATTAGGAAATGACAAAAAAACTGATCCATCTGCTCTAAATAAAGATAAGCGAAAACAGTATTATCGATTCACTATAGGTAATCCTGGTGGGGTAAGTCTGTATCTAGACCAGGTACAAAATGAAACCCAAATAACGCTCTATACAGATAATGGTAATGGCTTGCCAGGTAATGAAATAACTGAAGCAACCGCTACTCGTTCCCAGCCAGGAAAGATTGAAAAGAATCTAGCCAGTGGAAATTATATCGTTCTCTTGTCAAAAAGGGGAGGAGATACACCTTACTCTTTCTCGATTAAACTTTCTTCTCAGCCGCAGTGAGTAAACTTAGCCATGAATAATATAATCGCCTAAACAGAAGTACGATCGCCCTTCCTCCACCTCTTCAACAACTCCGGCGTCACCAAACCCTGCGGAAAAAATATCGTCCCCAAAACAATCAGCACCCCAAACACAATTAACCGCCCATCTCGCAGAAATTGTGCCAACCAAACCGGCAATCCCTGAATAGTCGCCATCCCCCTCAAAACCTCCGGTAAAGCAGTAAACACCATCCCACCCAAAACAGCTCCCAAAAACGTTCTGCTACCACCAATCAACACAGAAGTCAAGTAAATAATACTAGCATCAAAAGTACCTTGACGCGCATTCCAAGTATTC
>PVWI01000246.1 GCA_003003725.1 filamentous cyanobacterium Phorm 6
CTACAAACAGCAATCAAAAGGTTTGTAGTGAGGACTTTAGTCCGCAAAAAAGAAGGACTGAAGTCCTCACTACAAACAGCAATCAAAAGGTTTGTAGTGAGGACTTTAGTCCGCAAAAAAGAAGGACTGAAGTCCTCACTACAAACCAATTTTATTGTAGTCGATCGACCAAACAAGATATTATACTTAACTCATGACTTTTTGAGCTTGGCGCAGAGATTGAATAGTGGCGATCGCGTGCTCCGACACTGCATCTATTTCTGCTGCGGTATTGAACCGCCCAATCCCAAATCGAATCGAAGCGTAGGCTAATTTGTCCGATCGCCCGATCGCTGCTAAAACATGAGATGGAGCTATTTTCGCCGAAGTACAAGCAGAACCCGAAGAAAGTGCCGCCGCCGGTTGCAAACCCAACATCAATGCTTGACCGTCCACACCGCCTACACTAATATTGAGATTCCCAGGCAATCTTTTAGTCGCGTGACCGTTGAGAACAACATCACCCAATTCATTCAAATTTTCCCACAAACGATCGCGCAAACTGATCGCTCGTGCTGTTTCCGACTCCATATCCGCAATTGCCAATTCTACTGCTTTGGCAAATCCGACGATTTGTGGTGGGTAGAGAGTGCCCGATCGCATTCCCCGTTCATGGCCTCCTCCGTGCATTTGTGGCGCTAGCTGCACTCTCGGCTTGTTGCGGCGGACGTAGAGGGCACCAATGCCTTTTGGCCCGTAGATTTTGTGCGCCGTCAATGACATTAAATCAATGTTCATCTCCTGTACGTCTAGAGGAATTTTGCCGATCGCCTGAGCCGCATCTGTGTGGAACAGAATATCATTTCCGCGACAGATAGATGCAATTTCGGCGATCGGTTGAATCACCCCAATTTCGTTATTAGCCGTCATCACTGAAACTAAAATTGTCTCGGCCCGAATTGCTTTGATCAAATCGCCAATATCAATCAATCCGTCACTTTTTACAGGTAAAACAGTAATGTCAAACCCCAACTTTTCCAAATATGTACAGGGGTCAAGAATTGCATTATGTTCTGTTTTTACCGTTATAATGTGCTTCCCTTTGCTGAAATAAGCTTCGGCGATGCCTTTAATCGCTAAATTATTTGCTTCCGTTGCGCCGCTGGTAAACACAATTTCTTCTGGAGAAGCATTGATTGCTTCTGCTATGATTTGCCGCGATTGTTTAACCGCGGCTTCTGCTTCCCAGCCGTAGACGTGGTTGATGCTGGCTGCGTTGCCGAATTGTTCGGTAAAATACGGCAGCATCGCATCAAGTACCCGTTTGTCTACAGGGGTTGTGGCGTGGTTGTCGAGGTAGATAGGACGTGCAGACATAGTGCAGTTTTGGTTGAAAAAAGTGTTAGATTTATTGTAGACGAGGCTTTTGTTCTACCACAAAACTTTATATTTAACAAATATTTGTGAAGATTTATGCGAGCTGACATTCAGGGATTAGAAATTACTGTCGGTGAGCTCAGGCACCTGTGCGGCGCGGGGCCCGATCGCGTATACCGACCGGCCAGTGCAACTAATTTTGCCCGCGAAGTTTTGAAAACCGTCGGTTTAATTGTTTTGGTTGTAATCAGTTGTTGGTTGCTGGTTGCGATATTTCCTAGGGCTTATTTGTTTTGGTTCGCCCTCCACCTCGCTGCGATCGTCGGTTTAATCTTTGAGGATACCTGGAAAATTTGGAGCAGCCAAAATAAAGATTTAATCAATTTGTTTGATGATGTCGATCGCTATAATGGTATAATCAAAGCGATCGAAATTAACGATCGGATAGAAGATGCGGGAAATGCGGAAGTCAAAATAGGCGATCGAGCCAAAGTCATTCAAGCCTTGCAGGCGATCAGAGAGGATTTAGTTCGAGCTTTGAAAACTGAAAGAATTCTCAGGGAAAACAAAAAATTTGTCGCAACTAACTCGGAACTTTTTGCCAATAATTTGAGAACTTTGAATGCCCTGCAAATTAGCGATCGAGCCAGCAAACAAGGGCGATTGCTCAACGAAGCTTTGCAGTTAGCTACAGAAGTTCAAGCAGAAATAAAAAAGTTGCAAGATCGAAACGCTGCTAATTGAAAAAATGGCAAAGCGGACGTACGGTTGAAACCGCGTCTACACAAACGAATTACATGCCAAGCGGAATGAAGAGAATAACATAATTTTAGCCAAATACGGTTCAGTTAAAAAGCTAATTTATTCCCGCACATATCACTTAATTGATAACTATCATAGTCTCGGCGATGCGATCGTCGCGGATCACTGGGCTAACCCTAAGATATCTCTTCGGACATTAGCGTTAACCCAACCATATTGAATTTTAACTGCCCGTTCTTCAACCCGCGCACCATCCGGGTTTTGTCTGTATAGACGCGGTTTCAACCGCCCGGTCTTCTCAGACACATTTTAAAATTTATGAATTATGAGAATTGTTAAGAAAAATCATGATTGTAAATTTTTGGCTGTTAGGTAACAGGTAAGGATATCTTGGAAAGGTGACGTTAACAACAAGGTCAGTATGTCTTCTACCAAACCCAAGATTATAGTTCTCGACGACGATCCGACGGGTTCTCAAACCGTGCACAGTTGCTTGCTGCTGACACGTTGGGACGAAGAAACCCTGCGTTTGGGACTGCGAGACAAGTCCCCAATTTTTTTCATACTCACAAATACTCGATCGCTAACTCCCGAAAAAGCAGCCTCCGTCACCCGCGAAGTGTGCCAAAATCTTAAAAAGGCGATCGCCAGCGAAGAAATTGAAGACTTCCTAATCGTTAGCCGTTCCGATTCTACCCTGCGCGGCCACTATCCAATCGAAACTGATGCGATCGCCGAAGAATTAGGCCCCTTCGATGCCCATTTTCTAATTCCCGCCTTTTTTGAAGGAGGCAGAATTACCCGCAACAGCGTCCACTACCTAATGGTTAACAGCGTCCCAACGCCAGTTCACGAAACCGAATATGCCAAGGATTCAGTCTTCGGCTACAGTCACAGTTACCTGCCAAACTACGTAGAAGAAAAAACCAAAGGTCGCATCCATGCCGATACTGTCGATCGTATATTACTCGCAGACATCCGCTACGGAAGTTTAGATCGGCTGATGGAAATGACAGACAACCAATGTGCAGTTGTTGACGGCGAAAGCCAAGGCGATTTAAACACATTTGCCAAACATATTCTCGATGCAGTCAGTCAAGGCAAAAAGTTTTTATTCCGCAGTGGGGCGAGTATTTTAACTTCCTTAGCTGACCTCGGCCCGCAGCCAGTAGCAGCCGACGAAATGGCAAAATACGTCAGGGACGGCAAACCGGGTGCAGTAATAGTTGGTTCCCACGTTAAAAAAACGACCGATCAATTAGAACGCTTGTTAGAAGAACCGAATACAGTTAGCATTGAAATAGACGTATCTCACTTGCTAGAAGATTCGCCAGAGTATCGTACCCAAATACTCAATGAAATTCTGGAAAAAGTCCGCACTGCTCATGCCGATGGCAAAACGCCAGTAATTTATACCAGCCGCAAGGAACTACAATTTGATAATGTAGAGCTCCGGTTGAAATTCGGGGCTGCCGTTTCTGCTTTGTTGATGGATATCGTGGGGGGAATGCCTGCGGATATCGGATTTTTAATTAGCAAGGGCGGCATTACTTCTAATGATGTTTTGAGTACCGCTTTTTCGCTGAAAAGTGTTAGGCAAATCGGTCAAATTATCGCAGGTTGTTCCGTGGTAAAACTGGACGAAGATCATCCTCTATTTCCAAATTTACCAGTGGTTTTGTTTCCCGGAAATGTGGGAGATAGCAATGCTTTAGCTACAGTTTACAAGAGGCTGAGCAAGCAGTCTAGCTAGTTGAATTTCAGATTAACGCAGATGAATTGAGTTCAAATCAGGGAGAACAATTTTCATCTGCGGTTTTGAGCCCCTCGACACCAACCGATCGCCAAAATTTCTTTTTTAGTTTTTTCTTGCCAAAATCATCCAAGTATGGTATTTTATGGAGTTCGTGTCTAAAATAAAGTCGATCACACTTCACGAGCCGCTCTCACAAAAATCAAATTTAAGAAAAAAAATTCAGGCATAACTCTACATATAGGGCCAACAGCGCCAGAGATACTGCTATCAGTAGCGTTTCCAGCTTGTATCAGCCTAAATTTAAAAATCAAGTACAAATTTCCCATAGTAATTTTTAGCTGAAAGGATTAGCATATAAGGGTGAGAGAACATTATCATCCACTAAACTCATTAAAAGACGGCCATTGGTTCAAGCTGATCTGTGGGGCGAGCTTTCAACACCTGCCGGCAGTTCGGAATCTCACATTGGCTTACACCTTAGCAGGTGCTGACTGTATCGATGTCGCGGCAGATCCCGCCGCCGTCGCAGCAGCGAAAGAAGCCCTACAAGTTGCCAACGAAATACAGCTAAGAACTCAAAACCCCAGGTTTGGCGGGCAAGGGTTGCCGCTGCTGATGGTGAGTTTAAACGATGGAGAAGACCCGCATTTTCGCAAGGCCGAATTCAACCCAGCCGAGTGTCCGGCGGACTGCTGGCGGCCCTGCGAAAAAATATGTCCAGCCGAAGCAATAGTTTTTGAGAGTGGTGGCGGGGGTTTTTCCGGGGTGATAGACGAGCAGTGCTATGGCTGCGGTCGCTGTCTGCCGGTTTGTCCGAGCCAATTAATTTACACTCGTTCTTACGTGTCTGCTCCCGGCGCGATCGCACCTTTAATCTTAGAATCCGGTGCGGACGCCCTAGAAATCCACACGCAAGTAGGCAGAGAAGCAGATTTTGCACGACTTTGGTCGAGCATAATTCCCTGGGTCGGCAAACTTAAGGTAATAGCAATTAGTTGCCCCGATGGAGACGGTTTGATTGACTATTTGCGGACACTCTATCAAATAATTTCCCCCCTTCCTTGTCCCCTAATTTGGCAAACCGATGGTCGGCCAATGAGTGGAGATATCGGAACAGGAACTACTAGAGCCGCTGTCAAACTCGGTCAAAAAGTTTTGGCGGCCGGCTTACCCGGATACGTGCAACTTGCAGGCGGCACTAATGCTCACACTGTCAGCAAACTCAGAGCCTCTGGACTGATGAGGGAGCATGGGAAAAATTTGTCAATTCCTGATGCCCCACTAATTGCAGGTATAGCTTATGGCAGCTATGCCAGGGTTTTGCTGTCACCAATTTTAGAACAATTAGAAACAATGCAGACCGATCGAGCATTGGCTATTCCGACGACAGCCCAGCCAGCGACAGCCGGAGTTCAAATACCTCGGCACACTCAGCTCGAAGCCGTTCCAGAACTTCTCTGGGAGGCCGTGAGTTTAGCTCGTTCTCTAGTTTCCCAGCTCAAAGAATATTAGGCAGTTAACAGCTAACAGTTAACAGCTAACAGTCAACAGCTAACAGTTAACAGTTAACAGTTAACAGTTAACCGACTAAAAAAGGTTGAAAACGTCACCGAACACACCGAGGCGAATGCAGATTACAGACGACCTCAATAAATTACTCGACATCGTGCCAGATGAGATCCGGCAGCCCTTAGAGCAGCACCCGCAGCGCAACAATCTCATTGAGGTTGTGATGGATTTGGGCCGCCTACCAGAAGCTCGTTTTCCATTCTCGGCCGAACATCTTTCCCAAACACCGATTTCCAAAGCAGACATCAGCTATTGTATCGATCGAGTCGGCAGCTTCGGCGGCGACAATCGAGCCGGCATCGAGCAAACCCTGCACCGAATTAGCGCCATGCGCAACCGCAGCGGCGAGATTATCGGCTTGACATTGAGGGTGGGCCGCGCTGTGTTCGGGACGATCGGGATTATCCGCGATTTAGTGGAAACCGGTCAGTCAATTTTGATGCTCGGCCGGCCCGGAGTCGGCAAAACCACGGCCTTGCGGGAAATTGCCCGCGTGCTAGCCGATGACTTGGAAAAACGAGTGGTAATCATCGACACCTCCAACGAAATCGCCGGAGATGGAGATATTCCGCATCCGGCGATCGGCAGAGCTCGCAGAATGCAAGTTTCCCGTCCCGAACTCCAACACCAAGTCATGATCGAAGCAGTGGAAAACCATATGCCCGAAGTGATCGTGATTGACGAAATCGGCACGGAATTGGAAGCTTTGGCCGCTCGGACGATCGCCGAAAGGGGCGTGCAGTTGGTCGGTACCGCCCACGGGAACCGGCTCGAAAACTTGATGAAAAACCCGACTCTGGCCGATTTAATTGGGGGCATCCAAGCGGTGACGCTGGGAGATGATGAGGCGAGACGGCGTGGTTCTCAAAAGACGGTTTTGGAACGCAAATCACCGCCAACTTTTGAAATTGCGATCGAAATGTTGGAACGCCAGCGCTGGGTGATCCACGAACGAGTCTCAGATTCGATCGACACTCTGCTGCGAGGACGCGAACCCAACCAGCAAACCAGAAGCATCAGCGACACTGGACAAGTAATTATCGAGCGCGAGTCAGCCGCTCCCCCCGCCCGGTTTCCAGGGATATCAGCTTCGGGCGGCCCGGATGCTGTATCAGCAATCCGGCCAGTCACACCGATTTCTGGGTGGCGGAGTGCCGGCAAAATGGTGCCGATGCCCCCTCAAGGCGAGAAATTCGCTGCTGCTACCGCTGGTAACAGCGCGCCGGTGACTGAGACTCGGTATTTCGAGCAACTCCTCGAAGAATCCCTGTCCGTCGAACCGGTACCGCAGCACCGGGGACGTTATTCCCAGAATGTCGGCCCTAACGGCGAAGATTTGCCCCTCCACGTTTATCCTTACGGCATAGCTCGCCACCAGCTCGAACAGGTGATTTCGACGCTGAACCTGCCGGTGCAGTTGACTAAGGATATTGAGAGTGCTGACGTAGTGTTGGCTTTGCGATCGAACGTTCGGAACCAGTCAAAATTGAGGCAGTTGGCAAAAACTCGCCAAGTTCCCCTGCACACAATTAAAGCCGGCACCATTCCCCACGTAGCGAGAGCTTTGCGGCGTCTATTGGACATGGATGACCCGGGCACGCCGGAAGTGGCAGACCTCGCCTTATTCGCCCGCAGCGGTAATTCTGACGAGCTCGAAGCTCTCGAAGAAACCCGTTTAGCAGTCGAGCAAATTGTCATTCCCAAGGGACAGCCGGTGGAACTTTTACCCCGTTCTCCCAATGTCCGCAAAATGCAGCACGAACTTGTGGAACACTATCACCTGAAATCCCACAGTTTTGGGGAAGAACCCAACCGCCGCCTGCGGATTTTTCCAGCTTAAATAGTCCTCTGTAGGGTGCTTATGGGCGCACCTTACGGTTTGAAGGCAGAAGGTAGAAAGCAAAAGGTAGATTTTTGTTCGTACTGCTTGGTGTTTTCTACCTTTGGTCTTTGGTCTTTGAGTTCCTGTCCGATCGATTACCATAACAAAAACGGTTCGTTCGTAGTGCGGACTTTAGTCCGCTCTTTTCTTGCGGACTAAAGTCCGCACTACGAACCTTAGTTATTGCGTACCTAAAAAAATTACAGAGTTGACATGAATGATGCACAAATTCAGCTATTTATCGAATTAATTGCGGCTCACATGGGTCTAGAAACTCGCCCGCAAGATCGATCGGGTTTATCTCAAAAACTTTTGACTCGGATGAAAGCTATAAAAATAGCTTTTCCTGACAAATATTATCAAATCTTAGCCACTCCGAATCACGAAAGTCAAAGCGAATGGCGAGAACTCGCGCTGTTACTGACAATCAATGAAAGTTATTTCATGCGGGACAAAGGACAGTTTTCGCTCCTAGAAAAAGTTATTTTTCCTGAATTAATCGAGCAGAAGAGAAAACTGCACGAACAATCAGGAATCAAGCCAACATTGCGAATCTGGAGTGCCGGCTGCTCGACCGGTGAAGAACCTTATTCTCTAGTGATTCTTCTCAAACAGCTAATTTCTGATTGGGAAAAATGGAAAATTATAGTTTTAGGTACTGATATCAATCAAGTCGCCATCGCCAAAGCGCGACGGGGAATTTATAGCCCTTGGTCGTTTCGCTTAGTTGAGTCCGAACTGCAAATGCAGTATTTCGAGAGGCGAAAAACAGAGTGGGAAATCGACCGGGAATTACGCGAATTTGTGAGCTTTAGCTGTGTAAATTTAGTGACAGATAATTTCCCTAATATTTATACAGATATTCATAACATTGATTTGATTTTGTGCAGAAATGTTTTTGTTTATTTTGAAGCTCAATATATTTCACAGGTATTGAAAAAGTTTGCCAAGACGCTGAGACATGGAGGATATTTAATGACAGGTCACGCTGAAGTTCACCGTCACGCGATGAACGAGTTTAAAGCAAAGGTTTTCCCGGAGTCTGTTGTTTATCAAACCAAGAATATCCTAGAGGAACCAGGTAAAATAGAGTCTTTAATTGCACCAGCATCCCAGCCAAAATCGGCATTTTTGGAATTGGGAAACGGAGAAAAAATTAGTAGCGACAACGGTCAGTTACCACAAAAAAAAACGGTTCTAGCTAGTCTTGCTAACGATAATTTTGGGCATTTAAGGTCGATGTTAGCAGCAGGTAACGCCCTGGGGAAAATGCTCCGAAGTCGCTATGTAGAGGGCGATATGGCGAGCCAGAAACTGTCTGATTTATCTTCAACGCTCGCAGCAGCAAAAGAAACAGATCGCCAAACGCCTCAGATCCTGATTGTAGAGGCAAAAGCTTGTTTTAAAAATAAAGCTTATGCTGAGGCAATGAATAAAGCAAAACAGGCGCTCGACCTGCAAGAACACAATTTTGATGCTAATTATTTGCTGGCTCAAATTTATGCAAATTTAGGCCAGTATTCTCAGGCGATCGCACACTGTAAGCGAGCTAGCAAAGCAGATGCTATGTCAATATTTCCTTATTTTTTGCAAGCTCAAATCGCTGAAGAACAAAATGACTTGGAAACAGCTAAGTTTTTTATTAAAAAAACGATTTATCTTTGCCCGTCTTTTGTTTCGGCTTATCTAGAACTCGGAAATATATACAATAAAGAAGGTAAGCTAAATAAAGCTATTAAAATGTACAATTCATCTTGCGAAATTCTTAAAAAACTCCCGCCCCATACTCCGATCGAGCAACAGGGAAAAATGACAGCCACTCAATTATTGATGGATATCAAAAAAAAACTGGTAAAATTGTACAGCCAACCAAACTGACGCGCCGGGAAAATCTAAACACCTGGTTTTTTTGTAAGTTCCTCGCTGGCAAAACCTATAGGATCGCAAAAACCAGTTTTTTTGCAAGTCCTACTAGATAAAGTGTCAAGGTAAATATGGAAACTAAGCCGTATCTTATATTTGAACAGAACGGTTTGCTGTGCGGTGTAGAAGTCGGCTGTGTTCGGGAAATTTTCTTTCTACCGGAGCTCACACCGATCGCCGAAACACCTCAAGATATTGTCGGGGCGATCGATCTTAGGGGCGAAATTCTGCCCGTGATGGATCTAAATCTCCGTTTTGGGTACGTTTGGCAGGAGTATTCTGTGACAGATAGTGCGATCGTCATAGAATGGCAAGAGATTCGACTTGGCATCATTGTCAATGAAGTTACCGAAGTTAAGCAGATCCCCGCAGAGTCAATAACTCCGCAACTATCTTACGGGCGAGACAAGCCAGATGCGCCCGATAGTTTTTTAGATGGATTCGCCCGCTGTGACGCCGATATTATCATGTTACTGAATGTCGATCGGCTAATTCGATATTCTCCCGACAAAACAGAGGCCCAAATCCCAGTTTCAGCCGCAGCAATCCAGGTAGAGGCTAAAAATTTGCAGTTAGAAATAGAGCCAAAACTGTCAGCCGAAGATACTAAAGTCTTGGGTAAGCCTCATGTTTTTTGTCCGAATGCTACAGCGGAAGAAAAAGCAATTTTTCGAGAACGGGCTGACAATTTGAGGCTGTTGGGCGATCGCGAAAATTCTGCCCCAATTAATATGTCCCTAGCCGTAGT
>PVWI01000041.1 GCA_003003725.1 filamentous cyanobacterium Phorm 6
GCTGTCTGCGTTCGGCAATTTCCGCGTCCATCAGTTCCTGAATTTTCCGCTGCTGCTGCTTCATCCGTCCCCAAGGACTCCAAGCGCCCCAATCTTGCTGCATCCAAGGCAGAAATAGCATACTCGATCGCAGCGGAGAGCCTGTTGTATCGATAATTGAAGCCAGCAGCGGGGACAGTTGCTGCAACCGCGGCCCTTCATCCAGTCCGAACACAACTTGCAAAATTACCCGCATGGTGATTTCTTGCATGGCGGTGCGGGCGACAAAAGGTCGATCGACAGTCCACTTGCTGGCAACATCTTGAGTAATATCGCAAATTTGCTGGCCGTAGTTTCGCATCCGTTCCCCGTGAAAGGGCGGCATCAATAATTGGCGCTGGCGTTTGTGCTTTTCTCCCGAGATCACAATCATCGATTGTTCTCCCAGCAAGGGTTTGAGAATACCGTTCATATCGCCTGGAGCCTCAAGCGCTTTGCTGTTGAGCATTTCCTGGATCGCTTGCGGGTTGTGGATCATCACGAATGGTTTGAGGTTCCCCCATCGAGTCGTGAAAATCTCTCCGTACTTTTTGGCACATACGTCCATGTATGTAAGTGGATCGGCGATCCATTGAATTAGCTGCACGAAGCGGGGGGTTTTGGGGCCGTCAGGTAGAGTCATAAAAATTGTGGTGCTGTTAGAGGACGCGGGTAACATCCATAGGAATCTCGCAGAAAGCGGGTTATACGCTCTCCCATAATTTTAAGAGATTATTCTCGAACGGTGCTTACAATGTCCTGTCCCAGCTCTGTAAAACGCACTGTTTTGATTTGCCAAGGAGCATAACTGGTTAAAGTTTGGCGCACGCCTCCGAACAAACCTAGCATCTGGCAACTCGACAAATTTTGCAATTTTTGCCGGGAATTCCCGGAAGCCCGTAAATCTACGGTAGCGATTCCAAGGTTGCGATCGATTTTAAGCCGATAACCAACTAAACCCAGACTAGCGAAAATCTGCTGTTTTAATACTTCATTAACGGCCGATGACATTAACTGATTGTCGGGGCCTGTTACTGTTTCCGGGTTCAGAGTTTGACAGAGATTGTTTACTTTATAAACTTTAACGGTGACAGTATTTTCTGATGCTACTCCACTGGCTAAAACAGGAGAAATAAAGTTAGAAGGCCCAGCTCCTTGAGCCGATCGATCCTGAAGTTGATTTCCCGTTAGCTGTATGTCTCCGAATCGATCGGCACCCGTTGGCGATCGGCTCTGGTTTCCGGTTAAGTTCGCTGCATTATAGCTGGAACAACTGCTACCGCCAATCAAAATTAATCCAGCGGCTAAATACCCTAAATTTTTGCAGATACGGTTCATAGTTTTGAATACTCAACTAAACGTCAGTGTAGGTCGGGTGAACTTTGGTGGTAGAAAGCACTTACTCCCTGATTACACTCACTTAGAAGTATTTCCCGGCATCCGTAATACGGAGATGAAAACAAATTAAGAGTTCTGGTTAATACCTTTATTTTAGTGTTTTGTCACGTAAATGGGCAAGGCATTTTATTTGTGCCGCGCCAGCGTCGGAGTATCTCATCAGATGCGAGCTCGCAACCGCGATCGCAAGTCATATCAAATACCTTGTCAGTGGTGTGATGTAGCGTTGCAACTCGCTCCATCCAAATGTCTGATTTAAAAAGTCTTTTTCCGGTTGGCGAAACCTTGACCTTGATTAGTAGTAATGAGGACATACTTTCGACGGTTGCGCGCATTTTGCGAGGGCTTCGGAGCCGTTGTATAACTCGGCTTTGGGTGCAGTTACAGAACAAAATCCGCATTAAAAATCCGTGATGATTCGGCGGTTGAAACCTCGACTGTACAAGCTTTTCTCCGTCGAGACGGACTAAGAAATAAAGCGGGTATTTAAGGCGGATTTGGTATTGCAAACGTGCCAGTCGCGAACAACATAATTTAGCAGCCAGCCTCTGGCGCATTCAGGGTGCGATCGCAATATTTGGTGATTTTTCTACCGAATCCCATCAAAAATAGTGAGAACATCATCATGAAACAGCAATTATTGACGAAGGTTTTGGCGGCAAGCGCGATCGCCCTCAGCAGCGTGACAGTGCCTTTTGAGCCTAGTTACGGCTGGAGTTCAACCAGGGAAAAGGGATTTTCGTGCAGTACCGTCAGGGGCGCGCCGATAACGGTGTACCAAAACTCTAAAGGTGCGGTAGAGCCTTGGATTGAGTGGAATTCGCATTATTTTTCCGGTTCTGGCTACAATCCACAAACTCGGTGCCAATTAGTCAGCCAGCGCCTCGAAACCTACCGCCGCAACCGGGTGCTCAAGTACATTACAGCAGGCCGGATGAACGGCCAAAACGTCATCTGCACGGCGAATCAAGTCAACGGTTTGTGTCAAAATTTGATTTATACTCTCAGACCAGGCCAAGACCCGATCGGCTCTTTATATAATTTGTTAGCTTGGCGTCAAGGATATGTCGGGATGCCGTCTTTTGATGAAACCCGTAAGATTCCTTACATTGACGTGAGGCAAAAACTAGAGGAAAGCACGGATGATGGGGCGCAATAGCCGATTTTTTCGCCATCCTCCAGCCTTGCTTAATGGTTGGGCAATTTTCCAGATTGAATGCATCTGTGTCGATCGGTGTTTGTACGCTTGAAATCTGCGGTTAACAGATCGAACGACAGCAGTTCCTACGCAGGGCGGTGGGACAGTCGCCGCCGCCGGATTCCCTGCCGGTGCTGAGGTGTGGGCAGTAGCGCGGGATTTTGTAGAGTTGCTGCTGCCAAAATCTTTTTGTCAAGGCTATAGCTTGCGGTATACAAATAACGTTAAAATTGCCGTGAACCGCCGCCGGATTTTTAATGGCAAAGGTTTCTTGGTGGTAATTAACGATCGGGGCAGCGATCGACATCCCGGTTTTAAGGTCTATAATTTTGAAGATGGAAGCGCGCCGACGCGAGAATTATTGGAAAAAATGGTTAAATCCAGTTGGGGAATTCCGATCGGTATATATTTGCAGTTCGTCTCGTCATGTCTGGGGAGTTAGCGATGAATTTGTGGAGTTCGCGGTTTAACGCGCTGACAATCATCTTGACCGGTGCAATAACGGCGACAGCAATTGTCGGCCAACAATATGCTGCTTGTGCCAAAACAGCGGAAGAAATTGCCCAGGTAGCAACGTTGAGCACCGTAGAAGTTAACAATACGCTGGGTTTTGCTACTAGCGGCTCGGGAGTAATTATTGCAAAACAAGGCAATATTTATACGGTTCTGACGGCGAATCACGTTGTTGCCAGCCTCGCCCAAGAATACAGCATTCGCACTCATTTAGAAAAAAATTATAGAGCAATCAGAATACAGCGATTAGCGAAAAACGATCGCGATGTAGACTTAGCTTTGATCCAGTTTTACAGCCGAGAAGATTATCCAGTAGCGCCAATTGGCGAATCAAAACGTGCTGTAGTCGGTTCTACTATTTACGTTGCTGGCTATCCACTGCCCATCGCTTCTTGGTATGAAAGAAAACTCGAATTTACTGCTGGTATTGTTTCTTCTCGTCTCGATCGCGCATCATCGGGGTATGGACTGCGGTATCAAGCTGTCACCAGGCGCGGCATGAGCGGCGGGCCTGTATTTGATGCTGATGGCACTGTTGTGGGAATTCACGGTCAGGGTGATACTGTTGGTACGGTGATCAGCCAGTGGAACGGTCAAATTGAGGAAATTAAAACTGGGTTGAATGCAGCAATCCCGATCGATTCTTTGATGTCGTTGCGATCGCAAACCTTACCTAACGGGTTTGATATTCTCAGCAATATTTCGATCCAGCGCGGCTACAGCCAAACTCAATCGAATCTGGGGCCAGGAGGCTTTGTCTGCGATACTTCCACCGGCGAACCGATGACTGTTTATCAAAATCCGCAAGGGTTTAGGGAGCCTTGGATTCGCTGGAATTCTAATTTCTTTTCGGATTCTGGCTACGATCCTCTGACTCGCTGCAAACAAGTGACTCAGCGCCTGGAAAATTACAGCCGCAACAAACAGCTAAATTATGTAACTGTCGGCATAGTCAACAATCAAAAAGCGATTTGCACCAGCAGCCGAGTTAACGGGCCTTGCGAAGGTTTGATCTACACGCTGCGCCGCGATCAAGATCCGGCTCCAGCACTCAGCAGTTTCTTTGTGTGGCTGGGGAATCAGAAGGCTAGACCTTCTCTTTTTGAAAGCAGCAGTGCCGTTTATATTAATGTTGGGGAACGGCTGGGGTTAGATGTTAGCGAGCCCTAATTTGTACTAAATTTATTGCAAAAATCAGAAACTATTAAAAAAAATATCTGCGTTTATTTGTGTTGCATCTGCCTATAATCTGCGGTTTCTGTATCGCTCCAAAACTTGTAGAAAAAATCTGTTAGACAATATTTCTCTTGCTAAATTCTGCTGATTTGCTGATAAAAATTCCGGGCGCACTCATCTTGAAATTTAAGATATTTGACTGATATCGTGTCCGGTAAATTGAGCGATATAAAAAAGGTTGGTTCGTAGTGCGGACTTTAGTCCGCTCCCGGATTGCGGACTAAAGTCCGCACTACGAACCTTTTTTGTTACGATAGCCGATCGGACATGATTTGATGTATAAATTGGCAATAACAGAAATAACGATCTTTTGCAACAAATAAGTTATAAAATTACTGTTAAATTAATCTAATCCAAATTTTTCAGGTATCAAGCATGACTGCAACTACGTCGAAGGCAACGTCAGCCATCCCCAGTTTTTGCGAAGGAATCCAGTATTTCTCCGAGACAATGCCGGGTTTTGAGACTTACGGGAAAGCACCCGCGATCGCCGAGGGAAGCAAGTCGATCGCCGATCCCGCCGATCCCGCCGCCGTCTTTCAAACAATGCTGGGAGCAGACGCCCTGCGCTACCTGACGCTGCAAGTCACCGCCAGCAAGGCATCGGGACATCCGGGCGGTTTTGCCAGCCAAGCCGAGGCTTATGCCGCGTTGGTGATGCTCGGACACAAGAACATTGTCACCGAAGTGGGGCACCACGCGCCGGGATTTTACAGTGCCATGTTTCTCGATCGATCTTTAGAAGACATGGGAATTGTCAACGTACAGCAAGTGCGCGATAAATTCCGCGAAAAAGACGGTTTATTAGGACATCTTTCCGGTTTCATTCCCGGCCTTTTAGCACCAGCAGGCCCCCTCGGACAAGGACAGCATTTTGCAATGGCTGGAGCGCTTTTGCACCCCGGAAAACTGTTTGCTTTCACAATGGGCGACGGCGGCATGGGCGAACCCTATCCGATGAGCAGCATGGGGCATTTCCACACTGCTTATCCCAAGGCTACTAACTTTTTACCAGTGTTAGTTTGGAACGGATATTCTCAAGAACATCACAGCATGGTTTCGACTAAAACCAATGCTGAAATGATTGCTTATTGGCAAGGAAACGGTTTTGAAGAAGTCATCTTAGTTGATGCTAAGGAATTTGACGATAAAAATCAACCGGAAGCTTATGTTGACAGCACTGCTTTTTCACTCGAACAGCGCATGGCATTTACCAAAGCTGTTTTACAAGGAGTTGACAAAGCGGCAAAATCTGCTCTCGGCGGCAAATTAACTGTATTTATTATCAAACAGTTGAAAGGTGCTGGTGTCCACGCATTGGGCGCAAAATCTCACAACCTTTATCCAAAAGATACCCTCGATGCTCCGCACATTATCAGCGCTTTAAAACAGCGCGCTTTGACTGCTGAGGCGTGGCAGTTGGTGCGGACAAATTGCGAGCGTGCAGGCGGCGGGCCTGCAGCGAAAACCGTTGTTACTGAGTTTACATTGCCACTGGCAGATTTGGGCGAATTGCCTTTAGAAGAATTTGCGGTGGGTGGAGAAGCTAAAATTTCGACAACTGCAATGGGACGTTTGGTGGGAACAGTCGGTGAGCGCGATCGGACTTTTCTTGTCACCAATGCTGACGGTAATGAAGCATCGGCAATTGCCAACATCAATCAAGCTCTCAAAATCATTCACCCGACGACAGATGACTTGTACAATCAATCGCCCAACGGTCAAGTTTACGAACCTTTGAGCGAAGATGCTTGCGCGGGTTTAGCCGTAGGTTTGTCGCTATTTGGCGCGCGGAGTTTGTGGTGTTCCTACGAATCTTTTGCCATTAACGGTTTACCAATTTGGCAAACTGTCACCCAAGCAATGGCAGAATTGCGCCGTCCAACTCCGGCAACTGTTACCTTATTTACTGCAGGTGCTTTAGAGCAAGGCCGCAACGGTTGGACGCACCAACGCCCGGAAATTGAGGCTTATTTTGCCGCCATGATGCGGAATGGAAATGTGTTTCCTTTGTTTCCACCGGATGCTAACAGTATTCAAGCTTGTTACGAGTGGGCTTTGAGTGCTAAAAATAAGGGAGTTGTGATTACTGCGAGCAAGTCGCCACTGCCAATTCGCACTACTTTTGCACAGACTCGCCAAGGTTTGCAAGACGGTGCAATAGTGCTGCACGAAATTGATTCTCCGCAAGCATCCCAAAATCAAGGGGGAAGCAAGAAAGTTGTGTTTGCTGTTGTCGGCGACATGACTTTAATACCGGTGTTTGAAGCCGCAGCATTTTTGGAAACCGAAGGGATTGGAGTGCGGATTGTTTCGGTTGTGAATCCGCGCCGTTTGTACCGTTCAAGTGATGTTGCTTGGGATACTTGTTCGGAAGCTGACGGCGGCTTTTTGAGCGATGAGAATTTTGCCAAAATGTTTGGTGGAGATGCCTTGATTGGCGTGACAGGCGGTGCTTCTGGGATGTTGGAGCCGGTGATGCTCCGCAGCAATTGCCCGCGTGATACTTTTGCTTGGAAGCGGGGGGAAACGACTGCTAGTGCGGGTCAGTTGATGGCGTTTAACGGGTTGACTGCTGAGGCGTTGACTAAAAGGGCGATCGAGCTAGTTCATTAAGTTAGAATGTGAAAGAATGCCCCTGCCTAGTTTTTACTAGGTAGGGGCTAGCAATATTTAAAATAGGATGGTGATAGCTGTGACTGCACAAGTTTTAGAAGAAGTAGTTACGCTTGGGGAACAGCGATTAATTCTACCCGGTTATTATAGTTGGGAGCAATTTGAGGCTATAGAGTCTTTGATGGCAAACTCTTCTGGTTTGCGGATAACTTATCTTGATGGGTGGATCGAGTTTATGACATTGGGCGAAGCACATGAGGAGATAAAAAGTATTTTGGCTATATTTATAGCACTTTACTTTTTTGAGAAAGGAATTAACTTTATCCCTGTAGGAAGCGCAACTCGCAGAAATCGAGCCAAAAATGTCTCATTTGAGCCTGATGAGTCTTATTATATAGGTGAAAAAAAGGAGCATCCCGATTTAGCAGTAGAAGTAACGATGACTAGCGGGAGTACAAATAAACTAGCTAAATATCTGCGACTTCGCATTCCAGAAGTCTGGTTCTGGGAAAATAATCAGTTGGCTGTGTATGGGCTGCGCGAGAATGATTATGAGCTAGTTTCTAAAAGTGATTTGTTGCCGGAATTGGATTTAGAATTGTTGGTGCGTTGTGTTTTAATGCCTTCAAGGATTGAGGCAAGGACGGAGTTTATTCAGGGAATTCGGCAGCAGGAGTTGAGAGAAGAGAGGAACAATTAATTTGTCTAGTGAGGCAGAACACCAAAAGAATGGAAAATTAGGCTAAACTGGCTTTATAAATACCAAATTCCCTTTCCCATGAGCTATCGCAACATCATTACAATAGAACCAGGTAAGCGTGGTGGCCAGCCGTGTATCAGACGAATGCGGATTACCGTGTACGATGTTTTGGGCTGGTTAGCTGCTGGTATGTCTCATGCAGAAATTTTAGATGACTTCCCAGAGTTAACAGAGGAAGATATTAGAGCTTGTCTTGAATTTGCTGCCGATAGAGAACATCGTTTAATTGCCGTAGTAGGTGAAAGGTGAAATTACTGTTCGATCAAAACTTGAGCCGGAAGTTAGTGAATCGCTTGGCTGATATCTTCCCGGATGCTAGTCATGTTCAGTTTCACGGGTTTACAGAAGCTATGGATAGCGAAATTTGGGATTTAGCTAAAATTCAAGGGTTTTGTATTGTTACTCAGGATGCTGATTTTGCAGAAAGAAGCCGTCTTTATGGTTCACCGCCAAAGGTGATTTGGCTGCGGTGTGGCAATACACCTACCAGCAGTGTGGAAGCAATGCTTCGAGCTGGAGCAGACGCAATTCAAGAATTGAGCGATAGCGCTACTTTGGATTGTCTTGAGCTTTATTGACGAATAAACTTTTAAATTAAGTTAATTGCCAACCAATGGCGATCGCTCTTTCATTTTAAGATCTCGCTCATCAGAAACAACAAAGGGCGATCGCTCTGCGGGATAGCTACGCTTCACGCAACTCGTAAAATTATCACAGTGTTTGGTATTTGGTGTGAAGGGCGATCGCACCACTGAAGGGATTTACCCAACACTCAGCAATTGATCGAGACAGATTTTGAGATATACTTGTACCTAAAGATAGGAGGTCAACTTTCCACTTTGAGTTTAGATCAGAGTAGTTTAGATGAAATTCGAGAAGAGATCGCTAAAATTGCCAGCCTGTATGGAGTTTTTCAATGTGTTGAATGCAGTCAAGCTATCAAAGAGTTCTTGACAGTCAAAAATGTACATGGTAAGCAGATTAAACTGGATTTAGAAAGGCAAGACCTACCTTGGTCAGTGATTTATGATTTACGACGACAGCAGCAAATTGCTACTAATGGCTACCATCAAGGGATATCAATTACAATCGACGAACAGGAAATTGTTTTTGATAATATAGATTGTAGTGGCGTGAATCGGCAGGAATGGCTGCAAAATTTAACATCTCCTACTCTGGAACTGGGCATCGGAAGTTTTAAGATTATAGAAGAGGAATTTTGAGCTGCAAAACTTGCAGTTCTTTGAAAAATATTGAGGTAAAAATGCACGATTTATATACCCTGATTGAGAAAATCAAAAAAGCTCCTTCAATGTACTTGGGACGACACTCAATTATTTGCCTTCAGGCTTTTTTATCGGGTTACAGCGTTGCTAAATATGAGTTAGGAGAACAGCCAACGAAACAAGATAGGGATTTTATGCAGTTTCCTGAGTGGATACGAAAAAGATTTAATGTGCAGACTAGCCAATCTTGGGCTAACGTTATTCTGTTTTATTCTGAGGATGAAAGCAAAGCACTTGATCAGTTTTTTGAGCTGTTAGATGAGTTTATCGATCGTGATTCTTCGGCTGATACTTTAGGCGAAGGGGGATTGGATATAGAGGAAAAAGTGGAAGTTTTCAAAAGTTGATAGAAAGGGCGATCGATCTTGATGCGTGATGGGCGATCGATATCTGTACAATCATTGTAGGGGAATGGTGGAAATGGATCAGATTGTGAGTGGAAAAAGATGTTGGGGTGACACGAGGGTTAAGCGAATAGGCAAGATGGACGATCGGACTACTTTCTTTGACGCAATGCCTTTTCAAACCGTTCCGTCAGAAGAATCATCATGAAAGGCTCTGCTATTCCCCCGAAGAATGGAAGTGAGCGTATGATAGCCAAGAACATAAGCCTTGGGTCAACTGCTTTACTAAGAGTTCCTAAAATTGCGCTTTCTGCGGCTTGACGGGTATACGAACGACAGATAACATTCGCATTTTTCATGTACACGTCTATCTCCTCAGATGCGTTATTCACAGATATTAACTCAAGGTAGACACGATCCCTGGATTCAATAATTGAATGCTTAGATCAAGGCTATTCTGACTCTGTGACTTGCTAATTTCCCCAAAACCCACTGCCGGCTGAGTCTTTATACTGTAACCAATAATCTTTGCCTTATCATCCAACCGTATCAAACATGGTTGATTGGCAACTGCTTGATTACCACAATTAAATACTTCAAGATTGAACAGAAACACAGAGGTTGCCTGTTCTCCTGAATATTTGATCTCTAATTTAGTGCGAATTGTATCGGAAAAAGACAATAATGAGGAGGCATCATTAATAATACAATCAACTCGTCTAATTTGAGTTGTTTTTTTTGTGATCCACATAGATACTGCGGCCGTTATCACCGAGCCAACAACTCCACCAATAATTGCCGCAATTGTAGGGTTTTCGTACCAATTCATCTATTGTCTTACTCCTAATTTTGTAACCATAATAATTTAGCGAAATATATGTGAGACTGTTCCCAGCGCTTTAGTACATAGTTCACTATTTTTCTATTATCCTTAATAAATCAAAGTTGTGTCTAGTTAAAAATGTTCAATTTTGTCACCGTTTGTCCCTCGCTTTCAATCTATTTAATCTAGTTTTGTACAAAAATGTATGGAAATGTTAGCCGATGTGAGCTACAATACATAAAAAATTCACATCTCCCCCCGTGATGAACCTAAAAGAAGCGTTAAAAATAGCCGATCACATAATCTTCGATAAAACGGGTCAGCACCTTGACGACTTACAGGAAGCGGTATTAAAAGGCACTCTAGAACGCGAGACATACAAGCACATAGCCAAAGAATTTGACTGCTCTGAAAGCAATGTGAGGCAAATCGGATCGGAATTATGGCAGATACTTTCAGAAGAATTAGGGGAAGATGTTAATAAAAAGAATTTTCGATCGGCAATGGAGAGGTTGGAAGTTTCAATATATTCAAATGTTGCACAAGAAGAATCGGTGCAAATTAACAGCGTTAACATCTGTGCAGAAGGAAGACACCAGCCAAACATACCAAACTCACGCCCACCAAATCAAGAAACATCCCATCAAGATTTAAGCGAAATGCCAGAGTTGGGTGATTTCTTCGATCGCACTTCCTCTCTCGACACCCTCACCACCTGGATTCTACAACAACACAGCCACCTCATCACCCTCACCGGCAGCAGCGGCATCGGCAAAACCACCCTAGCAGTACAACTCGTACAACAAATCAAAAACGAGTTTGAGTACACAGCTTGGTACACCCTAGACGAATTCCCCACCATAGATAAATTTCAATCTAACCTAATACAGCTTTTTTCCAATTCACAAAAACAAGATTCATCCCCAACCAACCAGAAACCATTACCGTTAATTAAGTATTTACAAAACCATCGCTGTTTAATAATATTAGATGACGTTCACAACCTTTTTTGTAGCGGTGAATTGGCAGGAAAATATAAACCTGAATGCGAAGAATATCGCACCTTATTCAAACAAATAGAAAAATTATCCCATCAAAGCTGCTTGATGTTAATCGGTTGGGAACAACCCAGAGAAGTGACTCAAGTAAAAAGCCAAAATACTTCCATTCGTAGCTTACAACTCAAAGGTTTAGACATCGCAGCCGGACGGAAAATTCTGATAGATTATGGGTTAGCAGAAAGCGATAACATTGAAACACTCATTCATCGCTACCAAGGCAATCCCATCTGGTTAAAAAGCGTGGCGACTCTGATTCAAGAATTGGGAGGCTGTGTGAATCAGTTATTACCAAATGATACCATATTGTTGCCCGAAGATTTGAAAGATGTTTTACAGCAGCAATTTAGCCGCCTATCCGAACTAGAAAAACAAGTAATCTCCTTGTTAGCCAAAGCAAGCGATGCAATTAACCTCACCCAATTGCTAGAAAATAGCCAAATTCCCGCCTCAGATTTGGTAAATGCGCTGCAATCTTTATCGCGTCGGTGCTTGATAGAACAACAAGCAAAATTTTACACTATTTCACCTGTATTGAGGCAATATGCCACAATAATACTCGGCGCTTGAAACCGCTTTAGGGGTGCAAAATCGAATGTACTTCGTTTGTCATTTGATTTTCACCCCCAACTATACAAACGAAGTCCCTCTCTAAGAGACTAAGAGATATAAATTAGATAGAATAATCGGTAATCGCAATTCCATTGTTTGCCATGACGCTGAAAGAATTAGAGCCTCAACTGCTGGCACTCTCTGACGACGAAAAAGCTCAAGTTGTTCAACTCCTATCTCAGGGCAAAATCACCCTGGGGCGCGGTATTGAAAAAACGCCTGATGTCTGTGGTGGGAGTGCCTGCATTGCAGGAACTCGCATCACCGTTTGGGGACTTGTCGAAGCTCGTCGCATTGGCTATAGCGAAGCTGACTTACTCACAAGCTATCGATTACTCTCTGCTACTGATATTGCTAACGCTTGGGCATACGCCGAAGCTTTTCCCGATGAAATTGAAACAGAAATTAGGGAAAACGATCGAGTGATGGACGAGGATTTGTAGCAGATGGCACGTCTCTATGCCGATGAGCAATATCCCTATCCGGTTGTAGAATTGCTGCGGGTTTTGGGACACGATGTTTTGACTGTCCAAGAAGCAGGCAGAGCGAATCAGAAAATTCCCGACCCAGATGTGTTAGCTTTCGCAACTAGCGAGGAACGTGCAGTCATTACCGAGAACCGAAAAGATTTCTTTCGGTTGCACCGCATACAGCCCAGTCATGCCGGTATTATAGCCTGTACGAACGATCGCGATTGGGAAGCTCTGGCTAACCGAATCCACATTGCGATTACAGCAGCAGAATCTTTGCAAGGCAAACTGATTCGCGTTGTGCGTCCTTCCAAGTAACTTATACGCCCCCGATCGTACAATTTTCTGAACCAATAACAACTCTTATCGGTTTCTGTCCACAAACAAAAACCGGGCAACTTCGCAGCTACCCGGCTATCCAAACTTTAGACTTCAGATAAATCTCAAATCTCAAACCTAAAATTATTAAACAGCGACAGTCTTCTTAGTAGAAGAACTCAATTCGCCCTTAGCATACTTAGCTGCAAAATCATCCAAAGACATTTGCTTGATCTTTGTACCGTTACCGGCGCAACCGAAAGAGTTGTAACGATCGCTACAAACCTTCTGCATATACTTGATCGACGGCTTCAAGAAGTGGCGCGGATCAAATTCATCGGGCTTAGCAAACAAAGCTTCGCGCACTGCAGCGGTAATCGCCAAACGGTTGTCAGTATCGATATTGATCTTGCGAACGCCGCACTTGATACCCTTTTGGATTTCTTCCACAGGTACGCCGTAGGTTTCGCGGATTTTGCCGCCGTTGCTGTTGATGATTTCCAGCAATTCTTGGGGCACAGAAGAAGAACCGTGCATTACCAAGTGAGTATTCGGCAAGCGGCGGTGAATTTCTTCAATGCGGCTGATTGCCAAAATTTCGCCAGTCGGCTTGCGGGTGAACTTGTAAGCGCCGTGGGAAGTGCCGATCGCCACTGCGAGAGCATCAACACCGGTTTGCTCAACGAAATTAACAGCTTCTTCGGGATCTGTCAGCAATTGATCGTGAGAAAGCGCACCTTCAAAGCCGTGGCCATCTTCTGCT
Source organism: filamentous cyanobacterium Phorm 6 (assembly GCA_003003725.1). Taxonomy (GTDB): domain Bacteria; phylum Cyanobacteriota; class Cyanobacteriia; order Cyanobacteriales; family Microcoleaceae; genus Microcoleus. Next base: position 13,414 of record PVWI01000041.1, read on the forward strand.
TCGCCCATTCCTGTTTCCAGAGAACCCAAGCAACCCAGTTCGCCTTCAACGCTAACGCCGATCGAATGAGCAACCTTCACAACTTCGCGAGTAACTTCAACGTTGTACTCGTAGCTGGCGGGAGTTTTAGCATCCGCTTCCAGAGAACCGTCCATCATCACGCTGGTGAAACCTTGGCGCATGGCAGAATAGCAAGTGCCGGGGGCATTGCCGTGGTCTTGGTGCATACAAATGGGAATGTGAGGATAGGTTTCAACTGCTGCCAAAATCAAGTGGCGCAGGAAATTTTCTCCAGCGTAGGAGCGAGCGCCGCGAGAAGCTTGCAGGATCACGGGGCTGTTGGTTTCATCAGCAGCGCGCATGATCGCTTGGATTTGCTCCATGTTGTTAACGTTGTAAGCCGGCAAGCCGTAACCGTTTTCAGCCGCGTGATCGAGCAGCAGTCTCATAGGTACAAGCGCCATAGATATTCCTCCTAATTATTTGTGATTTCTGGGCAGTGGATTTTGGACAAGTTCAATTCTTAGGATAATCTTAAGACAATTTGTAGCCGATCGCGCATTCTGTTTCCAGATTTACTTAAAAGTTCAAAAAACAAAATTTTGAGTTCTGAGCATTCAACTCAGAACTCAAAATTATTATTTTTTTTATGGGTCGCCCGGGATTTGAACCCGAGACCAATCGGTTAAAAGCCGAATGCTCTACCGCTGAGCTAGCGACCCGCGAACGCGTTGTTACCGCACACAAGTTCTAATAGTAGCACCCGTTTATTTAAATAGCAAGTCTTTTTCAAAAAAAAGTTGCAGTCATGCGAACCAGCATCTGGCAAGTCGCTCCCGGCTGCAAATAAATCAAGTGTTCGCCAGTGTTGATCGCATTTCGAGGAGCCGTCCAAGGTTCCACACAGTAAAAATCCTTGCCCTTCACCATCCAGAAAACCAACTTCCCATAGCTGGAGTTGTAACTGACGGTGAGCCGCAAGCCCCGCCCCGCGTCAGTGACAGTAGCAGCAAGACCGGTCAGTTCATCAAAGGAAACATCAATTTCATCCAGCGTCGGGTCAAAAACCCCCGTGAAATAACCCTTTTCGTGGGTATTCTGATCTCTGTACTGCATCCCTGGAATCTCAAAGCGGAGATTTGTCTTGTCGGCAGCTAAAAAATAAGGGTGCAAGCCGCTAGCAAAGGGCATGGGCTCTGCACCCAGATTGGTGTATTGCTGCACAATTTCCAAAGAATTGCCTTTAATTTGATAAGTAAAAGCTAATTGGAAATCAAAGGGATAAACAGCCTGGGTCTTCTCGCTGCTGTTAAGCACCAGGGTAAGAGCCGCGCAACCCTCCGTAACTTGTTCCGTCGCCTTCCAAGGCAAATCGCGAGCAAAGCCGTGCTGTTTGAGATGAAGCTCGACTCCGTTGTGGGTGTAAGTATTGTCGGGGAGATTGCCGCAGATGGGAAACAGGATGGGAATCCCGCCGCGTACAGTCAGATCGGGATTGGCGAACCGTTCCGCGTCCAAGTAGAACATTTCTTTGCCTTCAACCAGCCAGCTAGTGGCAATACCGCCCCGTTCCGGCACAACTTCTAGGGTGGAGTTAGCGGTTTCGTCGGAGAGGATATAGGTTTTGTACTGCTTTTGCTTGAGCGCGATCGCAAACACATTTGTCATTGGTAGTAGGTCGTCGATCATTGGTTGTGTTAGTAAATCGTCGTTAATAATCGGTCGCTGGTAGTTGATTTTCACCCATTACCGACCCTTTCAAAGGCTCTGTATCCAAAGCTCCGACTCCCACCGGTTAACTAATATTCGCAGCTATCGGAGGCAGGGCGATCGACTGCCCGGAACGATCGATCCTTTTACCTGGAACCATCGCGGAGATCGAATACTCTTTGAGTGCGACTTTGAAAGATAAATCCCCAGTCGGGGGAAGATAGCCTTGGGGACTGGGTATCCCTTCTGTACGGGGAGATGGGGGCGAAATAAACGGTTTTTTAATGAATGGCTCTGTGGTAAACGGATCTGCTTCTTTGCTGGGCTGATCACGTTGAGTGGGGTAGATGCGCGGTGGCAAGTCTTGACTCGTCGGAGGCGGGCTTGACTCAATTGCAGGCCCTGTACCATTCTGGAACAATGAGGAGTTATCAGGCTGTTTGGGCGCTGCGGGCAAAGGTGGCAAAATCAAAGTTGGTTTGGGTTGTCCGGGGGCTGGCAGATTGCTTTCACCGCGGCTGTCGGGGGAATTCGGCCCTGGGGTATCGGTCTTTGCTGCTCCTGGAAATAGAGGATTTGGAATTTTTGGTAGCATTGCTGGATTAATTGGGGCATCCAGAACTACTTGCGCTCCCATCGGTCGATCGAAGATACTAGAAATTTGCTCGACGTGTTTGAGGATGCGCGAACCTGCGGCTCCCTTCACCACATTCGGCTGAAACTTTTTTACCTCCACAGGCAGAAATTCTACCTTCATATTCCGGTCTTTGAGCGATACTTTCAGGACTGCGGTATCGTAATCGCTGCGAGCATTCGCGCCGAATATAAAATTACCTAATGAGTAAACAATCGGGCGGCCCTTGTAAACTTCTGCACCTTGTAGGACGTGGGGGTGGTGTCCCACTACCAAATCTGCTCCTTGGTCGATCGTGAACCGAGCCAAATCTATCTGCCAGTCCCCCGGATAATCTGCCAATTCGACTCCCCAGTGGTAATTAACAATAATCCAGTCCACCTGACCCCTGAGAGCTCGAATATCCTCTGCTACGCGATTGTTGCGGCGGGAGTTAATGCCCGCTTTCCCTTGATCGGCGGCGTGAAGGTCGGCGTCATAATAACCTAGATAAGCGATCCGCTGACCCTTAACTTCAATAATATCTGGACGCCTGGCTTCTTTAATATTTCTGCCTGCTCCCAGATGCCCAATCCCAGCATTATTTAGAGTATTTATAGTATCCACCAGCCCTGGTTCCTCGTAATCCATAGCGTGGCTGTTTGCCAGATTGACAATATCCACTCCTCCTGCTGTTAATACTTTCACTGATTCTGGATTGGCTTTAAAATTTAGTTGTTTTTTGCCTGGGTTCAAGGTAGAGCTAGTTAGGGGATTTTCTAGGTTAACCATCGCCACATCTGCTTGCCGATACTCGTCCATATTGGCAAAAGCCCAATCATAATCGTTGCCGGACGATGCTCCGATCGCATCCAATAGATTCACATTTCCTCCGAACATTAGTGTTACGGTTGGGTCGTAGGGATTGGCAACTTGCTTTTGTTGCACTACGGGTACGACTTCTAAGGCAGCTTGCACCGCATCTGGACGTTTTGGAGGAGGCCCCGACATTGCCGCTGCTTGCTGATACGGGGATACGGATATCGATCGTAGGGCCAGAGCCTCGTGGTAAGTTACCCAACACCCTAAAATAAATGAGGCCAGTGCAGAACCCACTAGCAGCAGAGAACGATATGTTTTAAATTTAACCCAATCGACGACCAGTAGGGAACGGTAACGCCGCTGGCGACTGTTTGCTGGAGTAACAATGCGCACTGACTGTTTCCAGAGAATCTCTGGTTCCCCAGCCAAGCGTGCATGAATTCTTACCCCTTCTACTGCTGGCGAGTTGAGCCTCCAGAGTTGGTGACATATAAATTTGACTAAGCCTTCTCGGAGAGTGCTCCCCAATAGTGTATTGTCGGGCGCCAATTCGCGCTGGAATTCTACTAGGATTTGGACGCAGCCAGCTTGGGCTTGTTCGACTCGGGCATAAATCCCTTCGGGTCGGAGCAAGCTGTCAATCCAGTAATTCAGGGCTTGAAAGTTGCCCGATCGCGCTAGCTCTAAGATAGACGGCTGCGACCAATTTTCTGCGTATACCATCAATTAGTCTCCTTAACACGCTCTTGAGCGCTGACTCCAATTTTTTTTGAACGGAAATGCAATTTTTTTAGCTTAACCGCCACAGGTTCCCCTGCTCGTTTTGAAGCTAATTGTTGGCCGCCACCATTTTTTACATTTAAGGGCTGGCTGTTGTCAGTGATTTTTATCACAATCTGGTCTGTCGATTTCAGATTTGAGGTTTGAGATTGAGTTTAAAGGTGGTAGAGGGCGATCGAACAAAGCCGTCGAAACAAAAGAGTTCCCGAGGGACTTGAGGCAAAAAAAATCGATATTTTCAAAGCAGAGTCTGTTGTTATTGTCGTTGTTTGAGTGACGCTTTGGAGCGATCGCGTCGCTCGATTTGAGATTTGATGCTCCGAATCTATTCTGGCAAATGCCTCTCGCGAGAGATGCCGCCTGCCACAAAAACTGCGATCGGATAAATGGCATACTCGATAGATTTGGTGGTAAAATCAAATTTAGTAACTCCCATCGGTGTTAAAGTTTCAGAAAACGTGAAACTGGCCAGTCGATATGGCTTTGCCTTCCGATCTAAAACCCAAAGTACGTTACCGAAAAATTGGCTCTAAAGCCCAGTCCTTATGGGACGGCTTTCATGATAGGACTACATATTGTTGATTCGCGAGATGTAAAAATCCGGTCTCAACTCTATAGTCCAAAAAAATCTTATAGGTTGGGGCATCAACCTAATGACTAGGCAATATCAGACAAGCTGTGCTTGCATTTGCTGTTTGAATCCAGAATCCCGATGCCTTTGAGGCGCGGGAGTATGTCAATGTAAACAGGCAATCTTTTTGAATAAATACACTGCGCAGGAGAACTGACAAATGCTACAGCGCAAAATCTATCAACTCTGTTGTGATGGTCGTGAGGTTTCTATTTTTCTTCGAGATCAGCAACGTTGGATAGAGCGCGCTCGTATCCTAGATATTGAAGGGGATCTAGTCACGTTGCGCTACGAAACAGACGAAGAAGACGAAATTAGCTCCTGGGAAGAAATGGTGCGTCTAGAGAGTATTGGAGCAGTGTCCCAGAAGTTGGCTTCGGTGTCGAGAACTAACTGCGAACCCCTAGTTTCTGACGATTGTCCCGAAGCCGAACAAATTCGCAATCACTACCCGGACTCGAATTTAGATTAGTTTTGAGCTCGCGCTTGAGGCACAAAGGATACTTGGGGGAAAAGAAAACTTACTTTTCTCCCTTTTTTATGGAGGAATCAGGCAAAAAACCCGGTTTACGCCAAAAATCTGCTAAGTTGTCACCAAATGATACAGCAACCGCCACATCGGTGAGGACATAAATAACTTCATGAATAGAGCCGATACCCGTACGGAATCAATGGTTTGATTCCCGTTATGCAACTGTCAACTGTCCACTGTCAACTGTCCACTGCTATACCAGCTTATTCGCCATCGGTTTCCTCATCTAGGAAAACTTCGGACTCCGGTATCGCTTCAAACACCGGACAGTAACCGTCGGGAGTAACTTTAAAGCCAAACAAAGTAGATAACTGGTTCCAACAGCGCTGGCCGCGGTAGTGCTGGCAATTGCCGCAGCATTCGAGGTTGGTGGCAACGGGGCTGCCTTGAAAAAGCAGTTCCCGCTGGGAAATGCCGCGCAGTACAAGTTCTTCGCCTTGCCAGCGGGCTTCTACTAAACCAGTATCGGCAAAATTTGCCCACCGAGGATCGGCTGTAATTGGACTCGGTAAGCTAATTGCTACTTCTGTCCCCAATTCGCTGAGTTCTCCTTCATAGTTAGTTTCGGGGATTGCGGGCTGCAAAAACATTTCCCCGATCGGCAATTCAACAACAGTCCCTACCGCCGGAGTGTGTAACTGGTAGCGGTTTCGCAGCTCGTCCAAGTTAGCCAAATCAGCCAAATAGGCAGGGGAACCGTGCACCAAAATTACGTGCTGAGGACGCAAGTTGTGGATGAGCTGGGTAGTTCCCGGCCCGTCGCAGTGATCGGCTAGCAGATAAGTTTCGACGCTTCTGACTCCAGATTCGTGCCAGTTCCCCAGCCATTCCCTAACGGGATATCCGGGTTTTTGAGGTGCGAGCAAAATCCAAGGATTTGTCCGATCGGCAACATACAAATTCAAATCAGCAATTCGGTCAGTAATCACAATACAAGGCGTTTTGCCCAATTCGGGGCGCTGTTCCGCAGATAGCCGACGGACACGGGGTTTCACCCTTTCGTCCCAAAACAAAGGTTGGTGCAGAGCAAAATTTTGGACGGCGGTGGGAAATTGGGGCAGCAATTCCAGATAAGCATCGCACCCGTCAGCGACAGTGCCGTCTACCCAAATATCCAAGTCGCGGCCGGTGAAGTAGTGGTGGCTGCGGAGTAGCATCAGCAATTCTTGACCCAAACCGAGGGCTGGTGCGGGCAGTAGTACCGAGTATCCGTCGGCGATCGCGCGATGGATGCGATCGGCTAATTGATTTTCCAGTTGTCGGCGGTGAGGGTGTCGCGCCGTGCCGTAACTGCCTTCCAAAATTAACACATCCGGCTTCATCCCCCTGAGTTCTCCCAGCGGCAAACCTTCCACCAAACGAGAATTAGACAGAAAAAAGTCGCCCGTGTAAACGAGGGTGTAGGTGCGGTGGGGCGCGGCATAAGTCAACAGCACGGCCGCCCCTCCGGGCAAATGGCCCGATGGAAACAACTGTACAGTCAGTCCCGGGCGCAGTTCGACGGACGACTGCCAGGGCAGTGCCTGACAGAAATGCGATTCTGGCGAAGGAGCCAGGGAGGGCCAGTTGAGCGGTAGCAGTCGCGCTGTCACTTCGCTGGCATAAATTGGCAACTGCGGGAAAGATTGGTGCAGTGCTAGTAAACCTCTGGCGTGGTCGGAGTGGGCGTGGGTGCACACCACAAAATCGGCTGGTAGCGATCGATCTAGTGTCGCTGACAGGGGCGAGACATCCTCTATACCGCAGTCGAGTAAAATGCGGTGCGGCCCCATGCGCACTAGCAGACAGACCCCTTCCTGTGCGTGACCGGCACCGTAGGGTAAACAATCGAGATCCATCACTGCGGTTAGCCCCCTGTTTTACGCGCAACTTGCAGTATTACCTAGGTTGAAACACCAATCGCCACTGCATTGAGTCGATCGAATTAAGTTGTGAACTCAGAAACTGAGTTTTATGGACGAATAGACTTTGTTGCCGATTAAAAACCCGATCGATCGAGTTTTGCTACGTCAGCCTGGTGTTAAATGTTTGCTCTACGACTCCCGCTTCCGTGCTCAAAAAATAATTGCACTCAAGATTTGATGCAACATCAGGAACCCGAAAGCGATTTTCCGAAGGCATTGGGGCTTAGACAAAGCTCATACTAATGATTCTTGCATCGAAAGTTACATTTTATTGCACATTATAAAAGCAGCGAACTCGATCCCATAAGCTGAGTTTCAAACCTTTTTTTTGCAATTTACGCTTGCTCAAAGAGCTTCTTTTTTATGAGAAGATTTTAATTCAGCAGCCCAAAGATGTTGACAAAACTTTACAAATCTTCATCTCTAGGGTTTTGAGGGCGGTGTATAGTCCAAGAAGAAAAACTTAGAGAACCAGACTCGGGCTAGCCAACTGCTGCTGTCAGGGCAGACAGCGCCTTTATGAGTTCGATCGGTTTCTTTGTAAAAGGCTGCTGTCAGGGCAGACAGCGCCTTTATGAGTTCGATCGGTTTCTTTGTAAAAGTTTGATACATTTTTCTAAGCAAACCTTGTGGCTATCCAGGAGAGACTTTAAATGGCTTTTGGCCCTGCATCTCAATTGGGCGTTGCCCTATTTGAAGACACAGACCCCGTTCAGTTGTGGCCCGGACGCTCAGATGAGGAAGCCGCAACCGTAATTCAAGCAGTGTACCGACAAGTTTTGGGCAATGCTTACGTAATGGAAAGCGAACGGCTTGTCGTTCCAGAATCGCAGCTCAAACGTGGCGAAATTAGCGTCCGCGAGTTCGTGCGCCAAATGGCAAAATCGGAGCTTTATCGATCGCGCTTTTTTGACGTTTGCCCGCGCTACCGCTATACAGAGCTGACTTTCAAGCACCTGTTAGGTAGAGCACCTGACGGCTACCAAGAAACGAAGCATCACAGCAATATCCTCGATGCAAGCGGCTTTGAAGCTGATATCGATGCCTACATCGACAGCGACGAGTACCAGAATGCTTACGGCGAGGACATAGTACCGTATTACCGCGGCTACAAAACCCAAACGGGCAAGAACATGGTTGGTTTTACCTATATGTTCCAACTGCTGCGCGGTGCTTCCAGCAGCGACCTGAAGGGCAGTTTGGCTGGTAACAGTCCCAAATTGTACAAGCACGTGATTCAAGAAACGCCCCTAGCTGTAATCGCTCCTTCGGGCGGTTCCGACGGCTGGTCGTTCCAAGACACGCCCAGCGGCGCTCGGACTCGTCACGGAGCTGGTGCTGGTGAAGAAGGCAAGGTATACCGGATCGAAGTTACGGCTTATCGATCGAATGTGGTCAACCGCGTCTCGAAATTCCGTCGCAGCAACCAAGTCTATCTGGTTCCTTTTGACAAATTATCGCAAGAGTACCAGCGGATTCACCAAATGGGCGGCGTGATTGCTAGCATCACACCGGTGAGCTAGGAAACAGCAAAATGTTTGAGTAAGGCGCGTATTGCGAACGCTACGTTAATTGCGGATGCAACGCTGACTGGGGTAGGTACGCAGTGCGCGCTTTGCAGTTATTTGGGAAGCAATCTACTCGCAGAATTTAACAGAGTAGAAAAGCAGATTTTCAAAGTTTTTTATCAACTGAATAGGAAGGGGGAAAAGTACAAATGGTCAGTACAGCACCAGCAGTAAAATTCGGAATAGAACCTTTTTCGGGCGCACCAGTTGAGCTGTGGCCTGCAAGCGGTTTGGAAGAGTTGCAAGTCGTGATTCGAGCAGCCTACCGGCAGGTTTTGGGCAACGCTTACGTGATGGAGAGCGAGCGTTTGACGAGTGCAGAATCTCTGTTGTGCGATCGTAGCATTTCGGTGCGCGACTTCGTGCGGGCGATCGCCAAATCTGAGATGTACCGCGCCCGTTTTTTTGAAACAGCTTCTCCCTACCGATTTATTGAACTCAACTTCAAACATTTGTTAGGTAGAGCACCTCAAGATCAAGCCGAGATTTCCGAGCACGTTCGCCGGTACAACGAGCACGGTTACGACGCAGAAATTGATTCTTATCTTGACAGCCAAGAATATCAAGAAAACTTTGGCGAAAATACCGTACCTTTCTACCGCGCTGCTGTCAGCCAAGTCGGTCAAAAACAAGTAGGCTACAACCGGATTTTTGCTCTGTTCCGCGGCCCTGCCGAAACTGACACAAATAAGGATTCTCAGCTAACTTATGCTGTGGCAACTAACAGCACCAGCAAGATTGTACCGCCGATGTCTGGAGGACGTAGCGGTTATGCCGACGCGACTGAAAAGATGTTTAAGATTGTGGTGCAAGGTGCTAAATACAATCAGCCTCGCCGTCGCAGCACAGTGGAATATATTGTTCCCGGTAACAGGATGACTCCCCAAATTCAGCGGATTAATCGCACGAATGGTCGAATCGTCAGCATCACGGAAATTGGATAATAGGTAATGGGTAATTGGTTTGTAGTGAGGACTTTAGTCCTCATCCATGACGCTTGACTAAAGTCATCACTACAAACCAATTACAAAATTATTGAGTGAAAATTAGGAGAAAATCAAATGTCTTTATGGGCTGTGGAATCGACACCGGTGGAAATGCGACCGAATGCTACAGAAGATGATTTGCAGACAGTGATTCGGGCTGTTTACAAACAGGTATTGGGTAATGCACACTTGATGGAGTGCGATCGACTAACGAGTGCTGAATCGCTATTGCGCAATGGTGATATCAGCGTTAAGGGTTTTGTGAACTTGGTAGCAAAATCGGATTTATATCGATCGCTCTTTTTTGAGTCGAGTTCCCCGTATCGGTTTATCGAACTCAATTCTAAGCATTTGTTGGGCCGCGCCCCTGCGGATCAAGCGGAAATTTCCGAGCACGTTATTACTTATAACGAGCAAGGATACGACACTGAAATCGATTCTTATCTCGATAGCAACGAGTACAATTCAAGTTTTGGCGAGAATACTGTTCCTTATGCGCGCAGCACTCGCAGCCAACTTGGCACCAAAAATGTTGGTTTCAATCGGATGTTTGCTTTGTACCGTGGCGATGCTACCAGTGATGCGAGCAATCAGGCAAAATTGATTACCGATGTAGCTGCTAATCTGGGTACAAAAATCAAAGCTTCTGTTAGCGGTTCCGGTGCTTATAGCAATACTGGCAAGCGTTTTCGGATCTCGGCTGTCAAGGGCACGGGTGCGCGGACGAAGGTGAGCAATGTAACTTATGAAGTGGGTTACAGCCAGCTATCTCAGAACATTCAATATATCAATAAAAGCGGGGGAAAAATCCTCAGCATTACTGAGGTTGGTTAGATTCATTTGAAGGAAGAAGGAAGAAGGAAGAGGGAAGAAGGAAGAAGGAAGAGGGAAGAAGGTTTTACATTGTAAATTTTGATTCCAAATTCCCGATTCCCGATTCCCAATAGCGGTAAGGTGCGCATTGCGTACCCTACAAATACAGGTTCTGCTTAAGTCCTGTTTCAATTACCAATTACCAATTACCAATTACCAATTACCAATTACCAGATGCAGTTAAGTGAATTTATCGATCGTTCAATTGGCAAATGGCGATCGCAACGCAGCGCTCACCATTTAGCTTTTAGCCACTTTGAGGAAGTTCGTTCTAGGATCGACATCGTAGCACTGAATGCCGACGATGCAGAAGTAGTTGAGCTTTGTCGATCGTACGATATCGATCCTGCTACGGCGGCTCATCCTTTTCGGATGAGTTGGGAGGGCGAGTCAGATTGGGACGAGAAAGAGGTGCTCGAAGGCAGTTGCGTGCTCGTACCTGTGCCAAATGCGGAAAATCCGTCTGAAGGGAAGTTGTTGCGCGATCGGGGGTATGCTGAGACAATACCTGCTGTTGGTCGCTACCAGTTGACAGAGGACGGAACTTTTATTTTAATTACAGAGTACGATCGAGCGTCTGCTGAAGAGCGAATCTGGTTCGGTACACCTAACTTGCGTTTCCGCGTTTCCCTGATCAAAACAGGCGACGGTGCAGGCGTTACCACGGCTTCTTTTTCATCAGAAATCCGCTCTTTGTCTACTAATTAGTTATTAGTTATTAGTTATTAGTTATTAGTTATTGGTTATTAGTTATTGGTTATTAGTTATTGGTTATTGGTTATTGGTTATTGGTTATCTACTGCCAATGCCCAATGCCCAATGCCCTGTTTGCCCAATTCCCAATGCCCAATTCCCAATTCCCAATTCCCAATTCCCAATGCCCAATTCCCAACTACCAATTAACTAATGACAAGCGAACTTATCGCCCTAGCTAGCTTGATGGCTGGGCATTTTAGCAACAAGAATCAAGCAAGTGCCAATCCGCAAAGTTACGCTCACATTCGGGTTTTGTTTCGCCCTTTACCCTTTGAGTTTTTTGGCGGAATCGGTTTTTATTCGGAACAGGTTTATGACTACGATGTGTGGAATCCCTACCGTCAAGGCATTCACCGACTTGTCGAACAAGAAAATCAAATTTATATAGAGAATTACGGTCTAAAAGATGGTATGATATATGCGGGTGCCGGGCGAGAATTAGATATTCTCCTGACTATTACGCCGGATTCTATTGAACGTCGCTATAACTGTTCGATGGTATTTAAGAGAGATGGCGAAATGTTCCGAGGTAGTGTAGAGCCTGGGGAGAAGTGTTTAATTAATCGCAAGGGATGCGAGACTTATTTAGTCAGTGATGTGGAACTGACAGAGCATACTTGGGCAAGTTTAGACCGAGGAATGGATGTTAATACTCGCGAGCAGGTTTGGGGTTCGACTGAGGGGCCTTTGCTGTTTGAAAAAGTCGAAAGCTTTGCTAATGAATTGCCTATAGCCATGTTGATAACATGAAAAAAATGTGAAAAAAATGAATGTTTAAAATACTATGTTGCCGCCAATCGCTAGAAAAAAAATCGAGTGTTGGATTAGAAGTCGGCATTTGATTTGTTCTGGAAGTTTTTTTATATTGGAAACTTTGGAATATCCGACTATTGAGACTTTTGAGCAGTGCATTGAGAGTTTGGGGGGAACTTTTATTTGTGTTCACCCGATTAATAAAGTTTGGATTGGAAATCACCGAAAAGTTCTTTTGTATCAAGCTAAGGCGAGTTTGCATACACCTAACCACGAGCTAAAACAATACTGGATTAAGTACGGTAGTTTTTATACAAAGTTTGATGAGCGGGGCTGAGGAATTGGGAATTGGGAATTGGGAATTGGGAATTGGGCATTGGGAATTGGGAATTGGGCAAACAGGGCAAACAGGGCAAACAGGGCATCGGGAATTGGGCATTGGGAATTGGCAATTGGCAATTGGCAATTGGTAATAACCAATAACTAATAACTAATAACTAATAACTAATAACTAATAACAACTAACCAATAACCAATAACTAATAACAACTAACCAATAACCAATAACCAATAACTAATAACCAATAACTTTTTGCTGTTGAATTATTTCGTACAAAAATTCGGGTGTGACGCAGCGACGTTCGGAACTGTAAGTCATGAGGTTTACTCCGTTCATCATGCGTACTGTGCTGACGCGCACGCGGAAATCGTCGGTGATAAACCAGCAGCGTTCTTGACCTTGATTTTTTTCGTATTCTGTGTTGATTGTTAATACTCCATCTGTGGCAAAATTGTATCTCCCGATAACTGGTATTCCTTCTACATAGCCTTGGTTGCGCAGGAATTTTCCTAATTGTGGATTGTTTTGATCGGGAACGTCTACTAGAATGGCTGCGTAATTTGGGTTGGGTTCTTTGTCTTTTGCATCGAGGGTTGTCTGCCACATAAACGTTGCTCCACCGACGGCTAGTGCTGGATTTACGCCTTGCTTCTCGCAAATTTCTTGTATTTTGGGGTGGTCTTTTTCCATGATTTGAATGATGAGATTTGATTCGCCTGATTCGTCTGCTACTGCGTCGAAGTGATGGACTGAACGCTGGGAAAACCAGGTTCCTTCGCTTTTGCGAAAGAAGTCCATCATTGTCATTGGCGGTTTGATTTTCATGGCGTTTGTGACCTTTGCTGATTTTTGCTAAATTTGGTTTTCTAAATTTTACTAAATTTTAGAATGTTTGATTGTAAAGTTTAGTGAGGGATTCCGAGAGGAGTTCGGGTCAAGGTATGATGATTTGAATTGAGGTATTTTTTTTAAAGAAATGGTTAATTTGACGATCGATCGCACAAATGCGGATTTGCAGATGTTATTGGATGCTGTGAAGTCGGGACAAAGTTTGGCTGGGGTTGATTTGTACGATCGCGATTTGAGCGATGCTAACCTGTGCGATGCTAACCTGTGCGGTGCTAGTTTAATTGGCGTTAACCTCGGTGGTGCTGATTTGAGCGGTGCTAATCTGGTTGATGCGGATTTGCGGGGCGCTAATTTGCAAGGTGCGATTTTGAAGTCGGCTAGTTTGCAAAACAGTTGTTTGTGTAGGGCAGATTTGCGGAATGCTAATCTGAGTGAGGCTGATTTGAGCGGCGCGAAATTGCAAGTTGCTGTCTATGATTCGCTGACAGTTTGGCCGGAAGGTTTTAGATACAAAAATTGTGGTGCTGTGGGGCCGGGAGCTATTTTGAGCGGGGCTTTTTTGAATACGGCTAATTTGCGGTTTGTGGATTTGAGCGGTGCTAATTTGTTGGGTGCTTATTTGAGTGGCGCTGATTTGACTGGTGCTAATCTGCAAGGTGCCCGTTTGAGTGGTGCTAATTTACGCAGGGCTTTTTTAACTGGTGCTTGTTTGCGGGATGCGGGGTTAAATGGTGCGGAATTGAATGGGGTTGATTTTCGAGGGGCTGATTTTACTAATATTGGTTTGGATCATGTTACTAGCATTGAAGGTGCAGATTTTACTGGGGTTCGGGGGCTTAGTGAGGCGCTGAGGGCGATGCTTTGTCACCGGAGTTCGGCGGAGTTGGATAGTTGGAATTCTTTGACTAGAACTACTACTCGCGAAAGTTTGAATTGCGAGGGTGTTTGATTGTTTGGTATGTTTTCGAGAATAGTACCCGATCGCAATTAATGCTCAAATTAGGCTTCGCCCAAACCCGGTTTTTATCAAAAAATCGGGTTTTTAGATTTGGGATTAATCGCGAGACTTGCTAGCGCGTCAGTAGCCAATAACACAGACAATTGACACAACCCCGAAGGTGCGATTGTTTTCGCTGGCAAAAATTCTGTAGACAAAAAACTTGACATCAGTGGGTAATCGAAAGTAAAAATAAATAACAGCAATCATAAAAATGAGGCTTTATGTTTGATTCGCGATCAGCGATCGGCAAGTACGGCATTGATAAGTTGCTATCCGCTACAACAATTTTCGCTAAAATACATCCGGGAAAATACGGAGTATCTATGAGTTTTTCGCAATAATTTTTGACAATCTAAAATCTAAAATCTAAAATCTAAAATGGCTACAGCTATTCTCGACTTGGAAATCTCTAAACTACCGCCAGAAATAACGGTTGGTGAGCGTTATAGCAAAGCTCTGGTGTTGATTCGACTGCACGGAAACCCGATCGGTCAAGCTCTTTTGCCGGTAGTCGGAGGTCGCATTGTCGGTGACGAATTGCGGGAAACACTGAGGAATGCTGCTGGTGACAACTTGTGGAAAAGCTGGCTCTACGACATTCTAGAATGGGATGAGCGGGGGCCGGTGGAGGCAATGCCGATCGCCACAGTAGCGGTTTGCACGCGCGATCGCCCGGAAGATTTACAGCGTTGTCTGGAAGCATTTATGCGGCTCCCAGACGATGGTCAGGAATACTTGGTAATTGACAATTGTCCCGCCAGCGACGCGACGATGGAACTAATCAAAAATTACCCAACAGTCCGCTATGTGCGCGAAGATGTACCCGGCTCCAGCGCCGCCCGCAACCGAGCTTTACGCGAAGCTAAACACGAATTCGTAGCGTTTACAGATGATGATGCGGCCCCCGATCCGAATTGGCTGCGATCGCTGTTGCAAAATTTCAGCGATCCGCGAGTGATGTGCGTCACGGGGCTAATCATGCCCTTGGAACTGGAAACCGAAGCGCAAGAATGGTTCGAGCGCTACAGCCCCCACGGGCGGGGCTTCTATCGCCGAGTTTTTGACGGGGCGCAGTGCAATCCGCTGATAGTCTCTCCGGTGGGGGTTTCGGCGAGTATGGCTTTGCGGAAAAGTTCGATCGACTTTATCGGCTCTTTTGACGAAGCTTTGGGGGCGGGAACGCCGACTGTCGGAGGGGAAGATTGCGAACTGTTTGCGCGCATTTTGCGATCGGGCTACTGCATCGTCTATGAGCCGAGAGCTTTGAGTTGGCATCGCCACCGCCGCACCTGGGAAGAATTGCAAAAAACGCTCCAAGGCTACGGAATCGGAGTTTATGCTTTCTGGACGCGGATATTTGTGGTCAACAGAGAATTTACCGTGCCTCTGTTAGCTTGGAAATGGCTGCGTTACAAGCAAATTCCTGAATTAATTGCTTCAGTGCGAAAGCAACCGGATTCTATCCCTAGTGATTTGCTCTGGGCCGGGTTGCGGGGCTGCATTAGGGGGCCGATGGCTTATTTTGCGTCAAGGAAGCGGTTGCAAGAAATTAAGGAAAAAGTCAATCGATTTTAGATTTTAGATTTTAGATTAACCCCACGGATAAATGCGGGGGCCCGTACCACAAGAAATTCTTGGTCATCTTCAGCGGTAAAAAATATCTGAAAAAAACTTGACATTAGCTGGTAATCGAAAGTAAAAATAAATAATAGCAATCACATAAATGAGGCTTTATGTTTGATTCGCGATCGGCGAGCGGCAAGTATGCCATTGATAAGTTGGTATCCGCTACAACAATGAAGGTTAAAATACATCAGGTAAAATACTGAGCATCTATGAGTTTTTGGCAACCTAAAATCTAAAATCTACAATTTTATAACTCATGGCAACAGCTATTCTCGACCTGGAAATCTCCAAACTCCCGCCAGAAATTGCGGTTGAGGAACGTTACAGCAAAGCCCTGGTTTTAATTAGGCTGCACGGAAAGCCGATCGGTCAAGCGACTGTTACCGTAGTCGGAGGTCGCATTGACGGTGACGAATTGCGGGAAATACTGATGAACGCTACGGGCGAGAACCTTTGGAAAAATTGGTTCTACGAAGCCCTAGCATGGGACGAACGCGGGCCGGAGCAGGCAATTCCGATCGCCACAGTAGCGGTTTGCACGCGCGATCGACCGGAAGATTTGCGGCGCTGTATTGACGCGCTGATGCTGATGCCAGATGACGGTCAGGAATACCTGGTAATTGATAATTGTCCGGCTACCGAAGCCAGCAGTGAATTAATCAAAAATTACCCAAAAATCCGCTACGTGCGGGAAGATGTACCGGGGGAGAGTTCCGCCCGCAACCGAGCTTTACGGGAGGCTAAACACGAATTCGTAGCATTTACAGATGACGATGCAGTGCCAGATCCGAATTGGTTGCGATCGCTTTTGCGAAATTTTAGAGATCCGCGAGTGACGTGTGTCACGGGGCTACTAATGCCCCTAGAACTGGAAACGGAAGCGCAAGAATGGTTTGAGCGCTACAGCGCCTACGGGCAGGGCTTCGAGCGCCGAGTTTTTGACGGGGCGCACTGCAATCCGCTGATGGTAGCTCCTGTGGGGGTTTCGGGGAGTATGGCTTTGCGGAAAAGTGCGATCGACTGCATCGGGCTGTTTGACGAAGCTTTGGGCGTGGGTACACCCGCTAAGTGCGGTTCAGACAGCGAACTGTTTGCGCGCATTTTGCGCGCGGGCTACCGCATTGTCTACGAGCCGAGAGCTTTGAGCTGGCACCGCCACCGCCGTACCTGGGAAGAATTACGCAAGTTGCTGCAATGCTACGGAATCGGAGTCTATGCTTTCTGGACGCGGATATTTGTGGTCAACAGAGAATTTAGCGTGCCTCTGTTAGCTTTGGCATGGCTGCGTTACAAGCAAATTCCAGAATTAATTGCTTCAATGCGAAAGCAACCGGATGCGGTTCCGATAGATTTGCTGTTGGCTCAATTGCGGGGCTGCATTAGCGGTCCGATGGCTTATTTTGCGTCAAGAAAGCGGTTGCAAGAAGTTAAGGAAGAAGTCATCAGTCATTAGTCAGTTGTTGGTTATTTGCGATCGGTCATTAGTTGTTTTTTTGGTACTGGACGCGTGGGGGCCGGTGAAACTGGGTTTGATAGACGAAAATACAGAGGTTGCAGCCGGCAGCTCCGGTAAAAAACAAAGGTGGTGAAGGTATTTATGCGTCCTGGAATGTTTTTAATAACTAATAACTAATCCCCAATTCCCTGTTTTGCCAATTACCCATTACGAATATGAACAAAGAAAATCCAACTGTCAGCGTCATTATTCCCAGCCACAACCGAAGTTCTTCGCTGCGGCGAGCAATGGAAGCTTTGCACTCGCAGACTTATCCGATCGACCTGATGGAAGTTACGGTAGTCGCAGATAGCTGCATTGACGATACTTTGGCAATGTTACAAGAATACAAAGCTCCGTTTAAACTGCAAGTGATCGAGGTAAATTGCCGCAGTGCTTCCATCGCCCGCAACACCGGAGCAGCGGCTGCTACCGGAGAATTGCTGTTATTTCTAGATGATGATATTGAAGCAATGCCGCTGCTGGTGGAAAGCCACGTGCAGGCTCACTCCTTGCG
>PVWI01000247.1 GCA_003003725.1 filamentous cyanobacterium Phorm 6
CGCGCATTTTGGGACACCTTCGCAGCTTTTGAGCGTTGCAGAAGCTGGCGCGTTGGAACCTTTGCTGAATAAAAGTGCGATCGCCGGAGCTCTAGCTGTCCGTCACGGTCACATTTCCCCGACAGCCACAAATATAGCTTATTGTCAAGGGTTTGCGCGGTTAGGAGGAACTATAAAAATTGCTGAAGTAATTGGATTGATTGCAGAGGGAAATCGGGTTTCTGGAGTCAAGACGGTACAAGAAAGTTATGCTTGCAAAAATGTGGTGATTTGTGCTGGAGGTTGGAGTCGAACTTTGCTCAAGGCGGCGGGTATTTCTGCGGGAGTTTATTTTAGTCGCGCCGAGATTTTGGAGACTGAACCTGTGGATTTGAAACTCAGGACTTTGGTGATGCCCGCGGTATTAAAACGTTTTGAATTGGAAGCTGAATCGAGTAAAATTGAGGTAGATTTTCTGTGGGATGAACCGGGTAAGGAGTTGTTACCGCCGATTTTAGATTCGGGTGCAATTCAGTTTAATGATGGCAGTTTGCGGATCGGGCAATTGTCTCGCACTTTGAGCGATTTGAATGCTAAAGTTGATCGCGAAACCAGCGAAACCGCAATTCGTGCCGGAATTGGCAAGGTTTTGCCTGCTTTGGCAGGTTTAACCGCAACTTGGCACGATTGTATTGTGGCATTTAGCGCTGATAAACTGCCCGTAGTGGGGGAAATTGGCTCTCGCCCTGGATTGCACGTTTTTTCGGGTTTGAGCAATCCTTTGGCGATTGTACCTACTTTAGCTGAGCGATTTGCTAACTCGGCTGCGGGAGAAAAAGATTGGGCGATTCCCTACGGGATAGCTTCGCTTCACGAGCTTTTGTCTCCCAATCGATTTGCTTAAAAATGACCGTAATAAACCTGTTTGTAGTGAGGACTTTAGTCCTCACTACAAACCAATTTAATTGTAGGTAATTGACCGGACATAATATGACTGATGACTAATGACTAAGAAAAGGCAGCGCGACAATAAATGTAGTACCTTTGTCGATCGCACTTTCCACACTTATTGTACCGCCGTGCAGGTCAACTATGTGTTTGACAATGCAAAGTCCCAACCCAGAGCCTTTAATCTTGCCTACATTAGCACCCCGCTCAAACTGCTGAAATAATCTCCCCTGATATTCCGCTGTCATCCCAATTCCTTCATCTCGAACGCAAAAAACTATTTGCTGGTTTTCGCAGCTTAATTCTAAACTGACATTGCCGCCGTTTGGAGAATATTTAATGGCGTTTGAAAGCAAATTAGTCAGGAGATGGTGTAGCAGTGTGGCATCCAGATTAGCTTGCAAATCTTCGGTTTGAGTGCGGAAAGTTACCAAGTGTTTTTGAGTGGCAATCGGCTGCATTTCTTCCAAAATAGATTGGCACAAATCAATCATATTTACCGAATTCAAATTCAAAGAAAGTTTTCCAGATTCTACTTTGCTGAGCATTAAAATTTCATCGAGCAATTCACTCATATTGTTGACAGCTTTTTTAATGCGATCGACATTTTTATTGGTAGTTCCTGGCTTCGCCAGCAATTCGCTATCTTCCAGCATTTCAGCCGATAGCTGTATGGTAGTTAAAGGAGTGTTTAAGTCGTGGTATGCCATTGAAATAAATCGCGATCTGTTTTCGCTTTTCGCGGCTGCTAATGCAATGAGTTTTTGCATCCTAACTGCTTCTTGATGTTTGCTCAGGGCTATCTTGATGGTGGCGTGTAGTTCTCTTTCTTTAAACGGTTTGAGGAGGTAGCCATAAGAACCAGTATTTTCGGCTCGCTGCAAAGTTTCGTCGTCAGCATAGGCAGTTGTATAGATAATTGGGATATCTAATTCTTGATGAATTATTGCTGCTGTTTCTATGCCGTCAATGTCGCCTTTGATGACTATATCCATTAAAATTAAATCTGGTTTCATTTCGCCTGCGCGCTGGATGGCATCGGCTCCCGAAGAAACGATGTCGGCGATTTTATATCCCAATTTTTCTAATTTTTGAGATAAATTTTTAGCGATTAAGAGTTCATCTTCGACAATCAAAATATTAATGACTCTTGCTGATAAATTCATGATTTTAAAACCTGTGAGAATATTTTAGCTCGTTAAATTTTAAGTGAAATGCTGTGCCAGTTTGTCTTGACAGTTCGATGCTTCCTTCTAACTGCTCGGTTAAAGTGCAGACAACTTGAAAGCCCATCGAGTTAGTTTTCCGAAAATCTAAGTTTTGAGGAAAGCCAATGCCGTTGTCCTTGACGAAAAGGTGGATTTCTCCATCGCCCGTTTGATAGCATTCTACGCTAACTGTACCATTTGCGCAATCAGGAAAAGCGTGTTTCAGAGTATTTGAAACCAATTCGTTAGCAATTAAGCCGCAGGGAGTAGCGGTTTCAAGGTTTAGGGAAATTGGTTCAGCTATTACCTGCAACTGAATGCGGTTGTCACTTATATTGTAAGAGTGAAATAAGTTCGTTACCAAATCTTCGAGATATTCGCTAAAATTAATTTCCGCCAGGTTTGTCGAGCGATACAGTTTTTCATGAATCAGAGCCATAGAATAAAGACGATTCTGACTTTCTTCAAACATGAGGGCTAATTGCGGGTCGGCAACTGTGTTAGATTGTAATTCTAACAGGCTGGCAACTACGCAGAGGTTATTTTTGACGCGGTGGTGAATTTCTTTCAGCAAAATTTCTTTTTCTTTGAGGGAGATTTTCAAATTTGCTTCCGCTTGTTTGCGATCGCTCAGTTCCGTTTGCAGTTGCTGGTAGAGTAGAGATTGCTGGATAGCGATCGCCAATTGATTTACCAACTGTTGAAATAAATTGATTTCCCATTCTTGCCAATCCCTGGGGCGCGAACACTGGTGGGCAATCAGCAATCCCCAAAGTTGGCTGTGCTGAATAATCGGCACTACTAACTTTGCCCTAACTTGAATTTGTTTCATAAACTCCGCCAAACAAGGTGTAATGCAGGGGTCATCCCGTTCGGAGATTGCAGAAACTCGCCCTTGCAAATAAAGCTGATAACTTTGGGCCGGAAAAACCTCTTCGCCAAAATATCTATCTACCAGCGGGCTGCATCCTTCGGCCACGGCTTCAGCAATGACTCGGCCGCCGATCGAGGGTAAGATTTGATAAACCAAAACTCGATCGGCTAACAAGACTTGCTGGAGTTCGGCAACTGTGGTATTTAGAATTTCTTCTAATTGCAAAGACTGGCGGAGGCTGCGGGCGATCGCCGAAACTAGCCGTTCTTGCTCGAACTGCTGCCACAGAGCTATTTCGGCATATTTAGAATTGCTGATATCGGCATCGTAACCAATAACTTCGATTGGCAAGCCCCTGCTATCAACCAATAGTTTTAGTTCTGTCCGTAGCCAGCGGTAAACTCCGTCTCGGTGCAGAAAACGATACTCGCAAATGAAATTTTTTTCCTCGGACAACTCAGAAAAATTTACGATAAATTGCGATCGATCTTCCGGGTGAATACGGCTCGACCAAAAGTTAGGGTCTGCTAATACCTCTTGGGGGTCGTAGCCCACGATTGCCTTAACGTTTTCGCTGATATAAGTAGTACGAAAATCTCCCGCCGGTGCGGCTGTAAAAATTACCGCCGGATTATAATCTAGTAAAAATTGCAGGCGTTCTTTTAAGTGCTGCAATTCCATTTCTGCCCGCTTGCGATCGCTGATATCTTTGATCGCAGCCATGCTGTAAAAAGGAATGCCAGATCCGTCGCGGATCAGCGTCACCGTCAAGTTTGCCCACATCAGCTCTTTATTCTTCTTAATCAAGCGTTTTTCCACTTGGAATCGAGAAATCTTGCCCTCAACCAACAGCTTGACTTGCTCGATATCTGCTTCTAAATCTTCTGGATGCGTGACATCAGCGAAACTCATGCCGGCCAAATCCGCATCGCTGTAGCCCAACATCTGGCGGTGAGCTTCATTCGCCTCGACTATGCGGTAGTCGCGCACGCTTGCCAAACCGATCGCGATCGGAGCATCATCAAATAAGTTGCGAAACCTTTCCTCGCTCTTTTGTTGTGCAGCTTCTGCGTATTTGCGAGCGGTAATGTCTCGGGCAACCCACATCACCCGATCGACTCCCAGCGGCGAAATACTGGCATCAAACCAAATTACCTTGCCCTCAATTTCCATGCTGTATTCAACTCTGTGGGTTTCCCCAGATGCCAAGGTTTGGCGAATGTGGTTGAAGACAAAATTAGCTTCCGCTTCCGGGAAGATTTCGGCGACGGTTTTGCCCAGCACTTCAGGAGCTGGTTTGTACAGCAGTTGGGGAGCCGTGGGGGCGACTTTGAGATAGCGGCCGCTAGCATCGAAAACCAGCACGATATCTGTCATGGCATTAAACAGCGCCAACAGTTCGGCTTCGGAGTTTTGCAGTTTTTCTTCGGTCAATTTGCGATCGCTAACTTGTTTTTCGATTTCTGACTGACTTTCTAATAGTTCACGCTGTTTTTGCTGAAGTGTTACAACTTCTTGCTGCAACATTTTGACGAGGCTGTAAATTTCTGGGCGAATCTTTTCTTCGCTGACTAAACCTATGAGTTGACCCTGTTCGTCTACAATTGGCAAGCAATCGATCGAATGTTGACAAAATACCTTATATGCGCTAAAAATATCGGTAAATTCAGATTTTTTTAAGACGATTAAATTCCGTGTCATGGCGTCGGCAACTTTCATGGTTTGCCATCCGTATTCGGCGGCTAAGTTCAGTACATCTCGGGGGCTTAGCAGTCCTACTAACTGATTTTCATCGACAACTAAGGCGCAACTAATCGATGCTTTTACCGTTGTGTTTGAGTGCGGGCGTGAATTCGCCCGCTGGCGGCGCATCAGGGCGATCGCCTCTGCGAGCGAAGTTGAGGGCGCAACTATCACAGGATGGCGATCAATAATTTCGTCGGGCGATTGTAAATTTGCCGACAACTTAGCAAGTTCCATAAATCTTGGCCTAAAAGTATTGCTAACTCAACTGTATCAACACTTTTTGTCATCAGCCAGTAGGATATATAATACGCTACTAAGCTTTTTTTTGAAGACGAAAGTCGTGACTACAAACCTATCTAATTGCTGTCGTTTTAGCAGACATCATACGGGAGTATCCATCATATTTTTTTAAATATATCCGTAGGGTAAAGCATTCCGGCAGATTTTGGTAATTCTATTCTTGATTAACCGAGAAATTAGCATAACTATTATTGGGATTAGATTCACTTTGTTAAATCAGGTTTAGCTAAGGAATGAGAATTAAATAACTTACAATTTTTATTGTTCTTGTGGGATGGGCGGGAGAGCCCGTCCAGAAAGAACGGGCTCTCCCGCCCGTCCCACAAACTTGTGTAAGTTATTAAATTTTTGTTCCTAAGAGCGATCGGAATGATCGATCTTCTCCAAAAACATAGAGAAAGTCCCTTGAAAATAGGTGTTTTTTTTGTAAGCCGATGGTGGGATTTGAACCCACGACCGTTCGATTACGAATCGAATACTCTACCCCTGAGCTACATCGGCACAGACAATTTTGAATCTTAACACAAGCTAAGCCAAAAAAGAAATGAGTTGTAGAATTTAATTTTTAGATCGACAACTCAAAACTCCTAACTCAGAATTAGTTAAACGACCAATTCCCCATCAGTCCCGCCCGCTCTAGCCCCGGAATAGACTAAACCCCGCTGCATATCCAGCGTCAGCATAGTTTTGTCCCGAATTATCCGCGTGGCATTCTCCACGCCCACCATCACCGGCACACCCAAGCGCAAACCGATAATCGCCGCATGAGAGGTCAAACTTTCCTCCTCTGTCACTACACCACCCGCTTTCCGAATCATTTCGACAAAATCGGCGCTGGTGCGTTCCACTACCAAAATGTCTCCTTGGTGGAAATTCGCCACATCCGCAGCAGTGCGAGCAACTCTGGCCATGCCGCTCACCGAACCCAAACCGACACCGGTTCCTGTGCCTAAAACTGCTGTCACCATCTCAACCTTAATTAAATCAGTTGAGCCAGCGACTCCTTGCAGAGTACCGGCTGTCATCACTACCAAATCTCCGTCGCAGACTAACTGTTTCTCTTGGGCGACATTGATTGCTGATTGAAATGTTTGACCGGTGGAGGGCAAGTCTAGCACTAATAGAGGCTTTACACCCCAAACGAGTTGCAGTTGTCGGGCTACATCTACGTGGGGAGTAACTGCCAAAATTGGGGTTTTGGGGCGGAACTTGGAGACATTTCGGGCTGTAGCGCCAGTTTTTGTCAGCGTCATAATTGCTGCTGCGTTCAACTGTTCGGCAATTTGGCTGACGGCTTGACTGATGCCGTTGGTGATCGATCGACCAATATCTTCTACATTCCTAATATTGCCCCTAATTCCTTCCCTCTCCATCCGCACCGCAATTCTCGCCATCGTCGCTACTGCTTCGACGGGGAAATTGCCGACAGCCGTTTCATTCGAGAGCATCACCGCATCTGTTCCGTCCAGAATCGCGTTTGCTACGTCAGAAATCTCGGCGCGGGTAGGACGAGGATTGTTGACCATGCTGTCGAGCATCTGGGTAGCGGTAATTACCGGAATCCCCATGCGATTGGAAGTTGCAATCAACCGCTTTTGCAAAATCGGCACGTCTTCGGCGGGAAGTTCTACTCCCAAATCGCCCCGAGCGACCATCACGCCGTTACAAAGAGCCAGGATTTCCTCCATTTGCTCGATCGCCTCGTGCTTTTCGATCTTCGCGATCACCGGTACTTGCTTGCCCGCACTGGCTATCAGTTCCTTAATTTCGAGCATATCCTGGGGATTCCGCACAAAGCTCAGTGCTACCCAATCGACGCCTTGGTCGAGCCCGAACATTAAATCTTTGCGGTCTTTATCTGTCAGGGCTTTAATTGACAGATAAACACCGGGGAAATTCACGCCTTTGTTGTTGGAAAGTGGGCCACCAACAACGACGCGACAGTACAATTCGCGGGAATTGCGGTCTACTTTTTCGACGACCATTTCCACTTTCCCGTCGTCAAGTAGAATGACTGCACCCTCTGGAACTTCGTCTGCTAGGGGTTCGTAGGTGACAGAGGAAATTAGCTCGGTGCCTGGAACCGGGCGGCTGGTTAAAATGAAAGGGTCGCCGTTTTTGACAACTATCGACCCTGTTTCAAAGCGGCCTAGACGAATTTTCGGGCCTTGGAGGTCTTGGAGGATGGCAACCGGCTGGTTGAGTTCAAAGGATGTTTGCCGGATTAAGCGGATGCTGCGCTCGTGGTCTTGTTCTGTTCCGTGGGAAAAGTTGAGTCGCAAAGTTGTCGCACCGGCTTCTATAAGCTGGCGCAGCACTTGTGGGTCAGAAGTAGCTGGGCCAATGGTGGCGACGATTTTGGTTCGGCGTAGGGCTTTTTGCAGTTGCATGAATTGAAATGGGGTGGCTGGAGGATTTATTGTTTAAATTTCGGCTAAGTTTTTGCTATTGATTACTACAAGCAATGATGCACGTCTTAATTCTTATAAGTTTGTCGATCGTCACGAACAGCAGGAATTCGCCACACTCTAGAATATCTGACTTTATTACCGATCGATAATCTTTTCGGTGCGATCGGCTTTTCTTCAAAATAACTTTAGATTTAATCCTTGACAAAGATACAGATATACCGATGGGAATTGGTCATTGGTCATTGGGCATTGGGTATTGGTGGTTCCTTTTCCTGATCGGAATTGCTAAATACCTATTATTTCACAAAACTTTACTATTTAGAGACTTGTATCTTATACTACGCAAGTGTGAAATATTAAGGAGTGTTAACAAAGATGTCGGAGGCAGGACGGCCGCTGACAGTGCCGAAAGAGTTTCTAAGTCCTCCGGGTGACTTGAATCCGACGCTGCTACTGTTTTTGAGTGCACTAGCGATTATCGCGATTTCCTTTGTGGGTTTCTGGTACGGACACTGGCCGCAATGGTGCTGTTTTTCACTGAACGTGTTGGCTTTGCACATCGCGGGCACAGTGATTCACGATGCGTCTCACAATGCAGCCCATCGCGATCGCAGGATTAACGCTATTTTGGGACATGGTAGTGCGCTGATGTTGGGTTTTGCTTATCCGGTGTTTACACGGGTACATATGCAGCATCACGCCCACGTTAACGATCCAGAAAACGATCCAGACCATTATGTTTCGACTGGTGGGCCTCTGTGGCTAATTGCTGCGAGGTTTTTTTACCACGAGATTTTCTTTTTTAAGCGCAAGCTATGGCGAAAAAATGAACTGTGGGAATGGTTTTTTAGCCGCTTGTTTGTGATTGCGATCGTGTATATCTCGATTCAATACGACCATTTAGGTTATGTGCTGAATTTTTGGTTTTCTCCGGCTTTGGTGGTGGGGTTGGCGTTGGGGTTATTTTTTGATTATTTGCCGCACCGTCCGTTTCACGATCGCGATCGTTGGAAAAATGCTAGAGTCTATCCAAATTCGATTCTCAATGTCTTAATTTTGGGGCAGAATTATCATCTGATTCATCATTTATGGCCTTCAATTCCTTGGTACAATTACAAGCCTGCTTATGAAGCTGTGAAGCCGCTGTTGGATGAGAAGGGTTCTCCTCAAAGTTTGGGAATATTGGAAGGGAGAAAAGACTTTTGGAATTTTATATATGACATCTTTTTAGGGATTAGGTTGCATCACAAGAAAGCGTCTGAGTAATAAAAACCCGGTTTCTTTGAGAAGCCGGTTTTTTTTTGTATGGCATCAGGAAGAAGGTATAGCAGTTGACAGTTGACAGTTGACAGTTGACAGTTGCATAACGGGAATCAAATCATTGATGCAGTACGGGTGTTGACAGTTGACAGTTGACAGTTGACAGTTACATAACGGGAATCAAACCATTGATGCTTGACCATAAAGAATTGGTTTAAAGCCGGAACACTTTTAGGGATAAATTTAAAAAAACTATTCATTACTCGAATCCTCGGACTTCTTTTGTCAAGTGCTGTCAACTGTCCACTGTCAACTGTCAACTGAATGAAGGGTATCGGTTCTATTCATGAAGTTATTTATGTCCTCACCGATGTGGCGGTTGCTATAAATACAATTCCGGGTAATGGTTTCATATCAAATCCGGCTGTACCGGAATTATTAATATTACCGAAATCAGGAGACTCAAGATGCTACCGGATTTGATATGATATCAAATCCGGTAAGCTGTTCTGCATTTAAATTGCAGAACAGATTAGGAATGTTATTTAGCAGTTACCAGCCCAGCCGGCAGCCTTTTAAACGCCAATCTTTCATTCTCGATATCCACAAAAATTGTATCCCCATCTACAAAATCTCCCCGCAAAATACCCTTCGCCATTTGCGTTTCCAACTCCCGTTGAATTCCCCGTTTCAAAGGCCGCGCACCATATACCGGGTCAAATCCTATTTCTGCTAAAAAGTCGATCGCCGATTCCGACAATTTCAGCGACATTTTGCGATCGGCTAAACGTTTTTCCAAGCGCTTAACTTGCAACAGCACAATCTGCCGCAATTCCGGCTTAGTCAAACTGTGGAAAATAATCATCTCATCAATCCGGTTCAAGAATTCCGGGCGGAAAGTAGCCCGCATCGACTCCATCACCCGACTCCGCATTTGTTCCTCATCTCCCGCCACATCTAAAATGTATTGAGAGCCGACATTTGATGTCATAATAATCACAGAATTCTTAAAGTCTACTGTATGACCTTGAGCATCAGTAACGCGGCCATCGTCGAGAATTTGCAGCATAATATTGAAGACATCCGGGTGCGCTTTCTCGATTTCATCGAATAGAATCACCGAGTAAGGACGGCGACGCACAGCCTCAGTTAATTGTCCACCTTCATCGTAGCCGACGTATCCCGGAGGCGCACCAATCAACCGCGAAACTGCGTGT
>PVWI01000248.1 GCA_003003725.1 filamentous cyanobacterium Phorm 6
CTGCTAGACAACGCTTGCAAGTTCACCACACCGCAGGGAAGTGTCACCATAAAGGCGCAATGCAGCGGTTCTCGGATGGTAGAAGTGCTTGTAGCCGATACGGGGCGGGGAATAGAGGCGAGCAGTTTAAAAATAGTATTCGATCGATTTTATCAAGAAGAAGGAGCATTGCGGCGCAGCGCCGGCGGTACAGGTTTGGGATTAGCAATATGCAAGCAGATTGTCGCCGGCTGGGGTGGTAAAATTTGGGCAGATTCCCCAGGAAAAGACCGAGGAAGCGAATTTCACTTTACTATTCCGATTGTTTAGATTAAGTGTCCACAATTTCCGTATGAAAACGGCACGGCGCTGTCCAAAATCCCCGTAAAAAAACGGCAATGCCCTTCATCGTGTCAACAAACACGTTAAACCCACAGTCCGCCAGGGGTTGAAACCCCTGGCGGACTGACGGGTGGGCGGGAAAACTGGCGGACTAAAAACTTAAGTTGGCACCAATGAACAATGCCGTTTCCCTACAGATGCTTTTGATAATTGGTATCACATCGGAATACAAATTGCAAACTCTGTCCCCGATTCTAACGAAGACAAACATTCCAAAGTTCCCCCATGTATTTCAGTGACTATCTGATGGCAAATAGACAGCCCCAATCCCGTACCCTTGCCTTCTACTTTCGTTGTAAAAAACGGCGTAAACAATTTTTCTCTTACAGCTTCCGGCATTCCCATTCCATTGTCGGCAATCTGAATCACAATCGTGTCGATGATTTCCGGTTCTTGCTGGCAAACGCCCGCCGTAGAAATCATGATTGTATTCGGATTTTGTTCAATTTCTGCGTAGGTTTTGCCCGCGTTAGACTCTTCCAAAGCATCGATCGCATTAGCAATCAAATTCATAAATACTTGATTGATTTGCCCCGGATGGCATTTTAATGTTGGTAACTCACCGTAATGTTTGATAATTTTAATTGCTGGTCTGTTGTGCTTAGCCTTGAAGCGGTGAGATAAAATCATTAAAGTAGTTTCAATGCCTTCATGGATGTCAACGGCTCTTTTTTCAATACTGTCGCTACGGGAATAGTTGCGCAGAGACTGCATAATGTCGCGGATGCGATCGATTCCCATCTTCATTGACGCCGTAGTTTTGGGCAAATCGGCTAATAGATATTCTAGATCGATCGATTCAATTTCTTCTGCAATTTCCGCTCCCGGTTCGGGAAACGTTTCTTGATAAAGATTCACCAACTTAATTAAATCAGCAATATATTCTTGAACGTGGTGCAAGTTCCCAGAAATAAAGCTAATAGGATTGTTCACTTCGTGAGCAACTCCAGCAACCAGTTGTCCGAGTTGCGAAATTTTTTCAGTCTGAACTAATTGTGCTTGAGTTTGTTGCAGTTCAATCAGTATAGCTTCTAAATTTTCAGCTTTCTCTCTCAGTTGAGATTCTGAGGTTTTTAGAGCTTGTTCCGCTGCTTTGCGCTGGCTGATATCGCGAACAATTGACAAAGCGTGGGGTTTCCCTCTGTATTCAAAAAACTTTGCTCTTACCTCAATATCAAATTCTGTACCGTCTTTTCGCCGCACCACAGGTTCACAATAAAATTCTTGACCAGAGCTGACGGTTGCGATAAACTCGTCAAAGAGATACAGGTACTTGGGATGCAGTAGAGTTAAAGGATTTAAGCTCAAAAATTCCTCCGCAGAATAACCATACATTTTGCAGACTACGGGGTTTACTGCCGCGAATTTTCTGGTTTCCATATCTACTAACGCAAGTCCGTCTGCGACACTCTCAAAAATAGTGCGGTACTCCTCTTCTTTTTGGGCGAGTTCGACTTGAGATTTTTGCAAGTTTTCAAGGGATTCAGCTAACTGGCGGGATTTGTCTTGTTCGCCAGCGTAGAAACGGGCATTTGCGATGGCAATTGCTGCTTGTGCGGTCAACATTTCCAAAAGCTTCAAACCTTCCTGACTGAACGCTCCCGCTACCAAGTTGTTTTCTAAATAAACTATACCGATCGACTTTCCTTGATAGATAATTGGCGCGCACAAAACTGACTTTGGTTGATGAGTTTGAATGTAACTATCGAATTTATAAAGTGTTTCTTTTGTGGCATCAATCAGCACTAATGCCTCCTGAGTTCTCGCCACGTAATTAACGATAGAAAGAGGAACTTTGCAGTTATTTTTGACTGGCTGCAATTCCTGAAATACTGCATAATTCTGCCGATCGCAATCCGACACTTCAACGAACAAGTACCCGGATTGTTCTAAAAGAATACACCCGCTTTGCGCGCCAGCATTTTCTAAAATAATGTGCAGCAGTTTTTTCAACAATTTTTCTAAGACGATTTCGCTAGAAATTGCCTGAGAGGCTTTGATTACTGTTCTCAAATCAAAGATATTGGCATCGGCGGCTGTACTCGCAGTTGTAGTTATCGATATCTGATTGTCGTTGATTTTGTTAAACCAATTTGGATGAAATTGTTCTAGTTGATGAACTTTGGCAGTTGCACCCCACTCGATATAGCAAAAGCGGGCGTCATTGAGATAAATTTTGGCTAAATTGTAACGATTTTCTGCTAGATAAAATCGGGAAGCTAATTCATTGGCTAGGGCAGCATTTTGGACAAAGCCATTTTTGAGTGCGGAGGCGATCGACCAATCGTAATGTTTTGCTGCTGTATAGCTGTCTCCTGACAGCCTCGCGACTTCTGCCTGAATTAATGAATATTTGTGCAGATAATTTGCCGGACAATGTTCTGCCAAATCTCGAAACTTATCCAGACTAATTTCGAGCTGTGTTTGGTAGAGTTGCCGATCGCACTCGTTGGCATTTGTGCAAGCAGCAGCTAGGGCGATCGCATGATGGAAGCGAAAAACTGGGTTGACAAAATGACCGGCACCGCCTTTCAAAAATTCCGCGCCTTTGAGAGCATATTCTAAGGCCCGATCGACCTCACCAAACCAATTAGCAATCGTCAGCTTGTAAAGATAAATTACAAAAGCAGTGGTAAGATCGGCACAAGAGCGCGCAAATTCTAAAAGCTGCTCTTCGTCGATGAAGATTTCGGGTTCTCCAGCGGTTTCTGGAGGATTGGTGAGTTGGGCGATCGCATTTTTGGTCAGCAAGTGATAAGCTAACATATTGCGATCGACCTTTGAGAGCACGGGAATAAATTTATCAGCAATATCGGTAGCTTTGGGCAAAGATGCGTTCCCAAAAAAGCAGACCCAGAGATAATTAATCGAAGCATATCCAGACCACTGATAAGCACCTGTTTCTAAACCGCTATTGAAAGCTTTTAGCATAAAAGGCTTACACTCATCGATATATTTGATGTAATGCAAAGTCAAAGCGCCCCACATATGGAAAATACAAGCGCCTAACTCTTTATTATCCCAGCGTTCATAAAGATTCAGCGAGAGTTCTCCGGCGGCGCAACCCGCCTTGATTTCGCGATATTTATTGACCAAAGTAAAGGCATACAAAGTGTAACCAAAGGCGGAAAGTTGCGAATTTCCGTACAGAATGCTGGTTTGCACAAACTTCATCGCGCAGAGATATTGAGCGTTGGGACTGGTAAAATAGGCGATCGGGAAAAGTTCTTTCAAAATCCGATGGGCTGCGAGTTGTAGCGGATCGGTAAGTTCTGGTAAATTTGCTAAAGTATCGATCGATAAGCCAATCATCCTCTTGGTATTGGCTAATTCGCCCTCTAGCAAGCGATCGTCCGGGTAGGGTTCAAATTCAATCCCCAATTTTTTTAAGGTTTCAATCCCTAACTGATAAGCAGCAGATAAATCATTCTTCATCCGCAGACAAGTTATTTTAAATTCTGCGATAGAAGACTGTTCTAACAAAGTCTGAGTTTGGGGTAAAATCCGGTCAAAAATTGCTAAAGCAGCATCATTTTTGCCATTTAAATATTCGGTTTCACCCAGTTCTAAATTTAGCGCCCAACTCAAGGCATAATTATCTTGCCAACTTGACATCGGCAAACAGTCGCACCCGGCTTGAAAAAAAGTAAGTGCATCTGCAAAAGCCGAAGCAGCTTTAGCAGTTTTCCCTGCTTGTAAATTTAATTTTGCTAATTGATACAGTTCTTCAGGGTTAGCAATCAACTCGCGAGCAAAGTTAAAGTGATTGACAATATCAAAAATCTGTTCTTGACGTTCAGCTTCGCTACTTTCTTGCAACAACAAACGTCCCACATTCCAGTGCATGGATTGTTTTTCCGAGTCAGGAATCATCACATAAGCAGCTTGTTGAACGCGATCGTGCAAGAACTTGTAGCGCACTTTGCCAGCTATTTTACCTAATTTTTCTAATTCCTGCTCCTCAAATACTTGCGGTACTCGATAGGCGCAGTCTACAGGCAAAATCAACCCTACTTCCAGCGCTTCCCACAAACTTTGTGCTGTTTTAGTCAAAGATTGTTCGCTGGCCAATGACAATATATCCAGACTAAATTGGTTATCTATACAGGCAGCTAACTGTAAAATCCTCTGAGTGGCGCCTGACAACTGTTGAATTTTTTTCACCATTAAATCTACCACATTCTCGGAAATATCCTGCTGCTTAATTTGTTGGATATCCCACTCCCACGCGGCAAAATTTACGTTAAATGTTAGCAGTTTTTCTTGGTGTAACGAGTTTAATAGCTGCTTGAGAAAAAATGGATTTCCGTGAGTTTTTTCTAGCAGCAATTCTGCCAATGATGCCCCTTTTCTAGGAGAACAGTTTAAGCTGTCAGAAACTAATCGATTCACATCAGAAATTGCTAAGGGTTTTAGCTCAATATTTGCGATCGGAATTCCTGTTGCCCGAATTTCCTCATTAGCCAGCATAAATGTATGTGTCGGACTTACTTCATTATCTCGATAAGCAAGAATGACCAGCAAGTAAGGGTTTTCTTCGGTGCAGTTGTGTTGATACAAATTAACGGTTCCAGCATCCATCCACTGACAGTCATCGAGAAACATTACCAAGGGATGTTCGGCTGTGGCAATTGCTTGGACAAACTTCTTCATGACTCGGTTGAAGCGGTTTTGAGATTCAATAGCACCGAGTTCGGGTACGGGAGGTTGCTCGCCCAAAATCAATTGTAACTCCGGGATGGCATCGATCGCAATTCGAGCATTTTTCTGCAAAGCGTTTAGTAGTGTTTGTCGCCATGCTGCTAGCTGAGTTGGACTTTCCATCAAAATTTGCTGCACGAAGTTGTGCAGAGCTTGATTGAAACAAGCGTAGGGAACATTCCGCTTAAACTGGTCGAATTTACCGGAGATAAAATAGCCACGTTGCCGCGTTATGTCACGGACAATTTCATGAACTAATGCAGATTTTCCGATACCGGAATAGCCACTTATTAGGACAATTTCACCGCTGCCTTTGCAGACGCGATCGAACACTTCTAATAGTTCTGCTATTTGGTTTTCTCGTCCGTAGAGTTTTTGAGGAATTGACAACTGACTCAGGGCATCGAGTTGTCCGGGAATAAAGTTGGAAATTATACCTGAATTCTCGATTTGATTTTGGCAGCGTTCTAAATCTGCTAATAATCCTGTGGCAGTTTGATATCTAAGTTCGGCATTTTTTGCCATGAGTTTTGCCACAATCTGGATCAAAACTTGGGGGATTTGTGGGTTTAATTGTCGCAGGGGAACGGGTTGTTTGGCGATGTGGCAGTGTACCATTTCTAATGGGTCACTGCTGGTAAATGGTAATTGTCCTGTCAGCAGTTCGTAAAAGGTGACACCGAGAGAGTAGAAATCGGTGCGGTAGTCGATCGCACGGTTCATGCGCCCAGTTTGTTCGGGCGACATATATGCTAGAGTTCCTTCTAGGCGATCGGGATTTTTTAAGTCAGTTTGTTCTTTTCTTAACCGGGAAGCGATGCTAAAATCAGCAAGTTTTACTTGCTTTGTTTGGGGATTTATGATAATATTATGTGGTTTGATGTCTTTATGAATGATTTGATTTTGATGCAAAAATAGTAAAGCTCTGGTCAATGGCACGACTGTATTAAAAAAATCGGCAATTGATAATTGGTAATCGGTGGCAGTCGCTGGTGGATGATCTGTTTCTGGAGCGGCGAACTGTGGTTGATTTGCTAGGGTGTTCATCCATTGTTTCAGGGATACCCCTCCCATATCTTCTAATACTAATACTAAATGATTTTGATGAGTTTCGAGTCGATCGACTTTGATGATATACTGAGAGTCGAGATGTTCTGTGATTTGATATTCGTGTTTGAAACTGGCGACCTGTTCGAGGCTGGGACAGTCGGTGTTTAAAACTTTGAGAATGACCAACTGTTTTTCTGCTGTCGATATTGCCCGATAAATAACTGTGTTAGTCCCTTGGTGAATCAGTTCTTGTAAGTCGTAACCAGAAATTCCTGAAGCTGGCAGCATAGTTGATCCTTTCCAGTTTATAAATCGCTTCCCAATTCTAGAATGCCACATATTGAACCAAGATGAATGGGGGGCGATCGCTGCTCCGCAAACAAGCAGGTTTGGATGATGTATCGATCATCGCAAAACTTAAAAATTACTTACGTATTCAAAGGTGCTTTGGTTAAAATGAGGTAGAGCGATCGAGCAATTGCCACGATCTATTTTTTGTTCTTCCGGTCCAACTGTAACAGGTATTTAATGAAATCTAACAACATTGTGCCGATCGCTATAAATTAAATTCATTAAAAATTAATAATCAAAATGATAAGCTGTTCCGCATCTGAATTGTATTTTTGTGCAGGCTTTTAGGCCCACCAAGAACTTGATCAAACCGCTATACTTACGTGTAAAATCTCGTTTTTGGGTGCACGGTGCGGATATTACTTAGGTAAAAAGTCTTTTTGTCGGATGCTGGCGGTGCAGATCGACAAGACTTGCAGTAAAAACTGGGTTTTTGAGCGTTTGAGTGCGGCAGTTGCGATCGAGTTAGTCGATCGCCCAACGTAGGATAGCACAGAAAAGTTTTTACTGCAAAACCTGCCTCTGCTGCGGCATGACCGAACGAAGCAGGAAGAAGTCGATTTTCTGGAACAGGGCGGTAACAGTTGACAGTTGACAGTTGACAGCACTTGACCTAAAAGGAAGAGGATTGGAGTAATGAATAGTTTTCTTTTAATTTCTCGCATTTAAGGGTTCCGGCTTTAAACCAATTGTTTCTGGTAAGGCTTTGCCATAAGCACCAATGGGCGTTTTCGATGCTGATTTTGTATTTATTCCTGCTGGCTAATTCTGTTTTTGGGCGTTCGTGGAAATTACCAATTATCAATTACCAATTATTAATTAGCAATTATCAGAAAAGATCGATCGCCAAAAAACTGTTAATTTTCCTTACGATTTCGAGAACAGCGTACAGTGTCAATGATAGGATGCCTGAAAAATCCTTTGGATATATCTATGGCAGAAGAACTGACTGGACAACCCCCCATCTTCGGCGGCAGCACCGGCGGCTTGCTGACCAAGGCGCTAGTTGAAGAGAAGTATGCGATCACTTGGACTAGCACCAAGGAACAGGTGTTTGAAATGCCCACAGGCGGCGCTGCAATCATGCGTCAAGGCGACAACTTGCTGTATCTGCCTCGGAAGGAGCAGTGCATCGCTTTGGGCGGCCAGCAACTGCGAGCCAAATTCAAAATCACGAACTACAAAGTTTACCGCGTGTTTCCCGACGGTTCTAATGAGTACCTGCATCCCAAGGATGGCGTGTTCCCTGAGAAGGTGAACGAAGGTCGTCCCTACGTCGGTAAGATTGACCGCAATATTGGCAGCAATCCCGATCCGATTAAGGTGAAGTTCACCGGTAAGAAGACTTTCGATCCTTAAGCAATCACTGCATTGCTGAACCAAGCATAAGTAATATTGCCTATGTTTGGCTGAGCTTGTAAGCTTGTGTTTGCAGTAGTGTTCGGGCGTTGAAGGCTAAGCCCGCAACGCCCGAATTCTACTGCAAAATTCAAATCTAATTAAAACTTAATCGTTAAAGTTAAATTAAAAATGAATATCGCAATCAGACGATCGCAAACTTCTGATATAAATGTTTGTGCTCGCATTAATTATGAAGCTTTTAAAGATATTTCCGATCGCCATTGTTTCCCTCATACAGACTTTCTGACGGTAGAGTTGGCTGCCGAAATCACTCAGTTTTGGATCGAAAGTCCGTTGTTTTTTGGGGTTGTAGCCGAGAGTGACGGTGTGGTTGTCGGCTACGGTTGTATGGATGAACGCAACCCGATTCGTGGTATTGGGCCCGTCAGTGTCGCGAGCGCTTTTCAACGCCGCGGCGCGGGACGAGAAATCATGAAAGCCTTGCTGGAACGGGGAAAAGACGCGGAGGGCATCCGTTTGGTGCAAGAATCTTTCAACATGGCTGCGCTGTCGCTGTACGCTTCTCTGGGTTTCGAGGTGAAGGAACCTTTCGTGTTGATGGAGGGGAAGTTTCGCAGCCAGCCGCAGTATGGGTTTGAGGTGCGGCCGATGGCTAGTGAGGATGTTGGCGAATGTCAGGTTTTGTGCGAAAAAGTCTGTGGGTGCGATCGAACTTCCGAGATCAAATACGCCCTGAATTACTTTTCCCCCTTCGTTGCTTGCCAGCAAGGTCGGATTGTGGCTTATACTTGTGCGGTGTCTGCTTTGGGTCACAGCGTCGCCGAAACAGAGGCAGATATGCAGGTTTTGCTCTTGGGGGCTGCTGCGTACAGTTCCGAAGATGTGCTGGCTTTCCATTTGCCGCTGAGATATGCAAGTTTGTTTCGGTGGTGCTTGAAAGAAGGGCTGCGCGCCATCAAACCGATGGCGGTGATGGCAGTTGGCGAGTACCGGCCGCCGGAGGGATGTTGGTTTCCGTCTTTTGTTTATTGATTGTATAGCGAAGTTAGTATATGATATTTCCCGATTTCTCACAATTTTCGGAACTGGCGAAACAAGGCAATTTTGTACCCGTGTATCAAGAATGGGTGGCTGATTTGGATACGCCAGTGTCTGCGTGGTATCGGGTTTGCGCCGGTCAACCTTACAGTTTTCTGCTGGAGTCGGTGGAAGGTGGGGAGAAACTTGGGCGCTATAGTTTCTTAGGGTGCGATCCGCTGTGGATTTTGGAGGCTAGGGGCGATCGTACAACTCAAGTTGGCCGCGACGGTTCCCAAAAAGTATTTACTGGCGATCCATTTGCTGCTTTAACCGAGTGTTTGCAGCCTTACAAACCTGTTAAATTGCCGCAGTTACCAGCGGGAATTGGTGGGTTATTCGGTTTTTGGGGTTACGAGTTAATTAAGTGGATTGAACCGCGAGTTCCGGTGCACCCAGCGAGTGAGGATGATTTGCCGGATGGGTTGTGGATGCAGGTTGATAATTTGCTGATTTTTGACCAGGTGAAACGGAAGATTTGGGCCGTCGCCTATGCGGATTTGCGCGAGACTGGGGTTGATTTGGCTGATGCTTACGGCAAAGCGTGCGATCGGGTTTCTCAGTTGGTTAATAAGCTGAAATCGCCGCTTTCCCAGCAATCTACTCTGATAGAATGGACTCCGCCGAGTTACGGGCAAGATGCCCGTTCCACAAATGAAAATACAGAATTAGCTTACACCAGCAACATCACCCGCGACAAGTATTGTGAAAATGTCTTAAAAGCCAAGGATTATATCACAGCGGGAGATATTTTTCAGGTAGTGATTTCGCAGCGGCTGGAGGCTGAATATAGCGGCGATCCTTTTGCACTTTACCGCTCTTTGCGATTGATTAATCCTTCTCCGTACATGGCTTATTTTAATTTCGGAGATTGGCAGATTATCGGTTCGAGTCCAGAGATTATGGTGAAGGCGGAAAATACTGCGGATGGCAAAAGGATTGCTACTTTGCGGCCGATTGCTGGTACGCGCC
>PVWI01000249.1 GCA_003003725.1 filamentous cyanobacterium Phorm 6
GTGCGGGCGGCTCAAATGCGAATACTTTTTGCTGCTGCTTTATGCCGAAGAACAAAATCGCTTTGAAATTGTCTCCCAAAATCTGCCCCGCAGCCGCAGGCAAGTACCCTCGCCGTTGCTGGCTCTGGATGTGGCTGATGTGGTGCTGTTGCAAGCAACTGGTGGGGAACCTCTGGCTATTGAAAATTGGGAGGAAGATCCGCGGTTGGGCGCTTGGCGGGAAGCGTTGGGGGAGGCGGGGGTGCGATCGCTTTTGGCATCGAACACTCGGGGGAAAAAGGCAGAGGCAGAAAACCCGAATCGAAAGTCGAAAGTGGAAAATCGAGGGTCGAAAATCGAGGGTTTGCTGGTGATTGGGCACAGCGCAACTCGCACTTGGAAGCGCGCGGAGCGAGAATTGGTGCGGGTAGTCAGCCAACAGCTAGGATTGATCCTGCACTCCTGGCAGCAGAGCTCGGAAATCGATAAATATCAGCAGTTTGAGCGATCGATCAAATCGGGTTTGGCGGTTTTGCAGCATTCGGGCGAGGAGCATTCTGGGCCAGGAAAATCTGCTGCTTCGCCGATGATTTTCCCAGATTTGCGGCTGCAAAAGCTCGATCGAAACTTTGCTCAACACCTCTCCCAGACAATATCCTGTCCTTTGGTAGCCATAATTACTTGGAACCCAGGCCAGGAGTCGGGTTTAATCGCTGCGGCGGTAGCTGCAAATCCGGTATTTGCCCTCAATCCCGAAGTCGTGATTCCTGTCCAAACAGATGCTTTGATCCAAAAAACCCTCTTCACAGGCGGCGTGCTGCAACAGAGTATGAGCGAACTACCGCTGGCGACAAAGCGGTGGCTGCGCAGTCCCGGAATTGGCGAAATTCTGGCGGTGGCGCTGCGGAGTGCCCCAGAACACGCTCCTGTGGGCATTGTGTTGGTTGCGGACGCTCTGGGCCGCCAGTGGTCGGAGTTGTCTGTGAATTTACTTAGCTCGATGGTGTCTCAGTTGGCTTGGTGGCGTAGATATTTGGCGGTGCAATCGGCACAGGATTCGCAGCGGTTGGATCTGGAGATGCTCAATTGGTACAAGCAGCGACGTTTCGAGGATTTTTACCGGACTGTGGGAGTGGGAATTAAGGAGTTGGGGGAGTTGAGTCAGTCGATTTTGCCTGCGGCGAAGGAGCAAAAGGATGCTCTGAAAACTTTGCGCTATCAACAGGTTTTGCGGCAAGTTGGCAATGCTTTGGGGTCAACTCATTTGCTGCTGAAACAGGAACAGTGGCGGCTGCAATTTGGACAAGATGCGGTGCTTGTGAGTGCTTGGTTGAGGCGATCGCTCGATCGAACGGCCCCCTTGATCAAACAGTCGCAAGTCTTGCTGGAAGTCAACAGAGAGACTGCTGTGTCACTGCCTGCGGGCCAGACTTTGAGCGTCAAAGGGGACAGCATTAAGCTGGATTTAATCCTGTGCGAATTGCTGATTGCCGCTTGCAAGCGCTCCTCTGTTGGTGACAAAATTGAGGTTCGCTCTCAGTTGTTGGGGGAAGATTTGTTAGAATTGTCTGTGATTGATAGTGGCCGAAAGTGCGATCGACAGTTAATTGCTGTGTTCAACGGCGGTTCCGGGCCCGATATATTAGCTGTTTCTGCCAATAGGTCGATCGTGCAAAATCTCTTAATTTGTCAGCGAGCGATACGCTTAATGGGAGGAAACTTTTCTTTAGAAATGTTAGAAAATAATTTAATTGTGGTTCGCCTGGTGTTGCCCCTAGCCACAGCTTAAAATTTTGTAATGGCGAGTTCGCTCGCTCGTACTGATAATTATTCTAGAGTGCGGAGCGGGAAAATTTTGAGTTTGTAGTTAATAAAATATCCATTCATGTCCGGTGGATTATAATCACAAAAACCGTTCGTAGTGCGGACTTCAGTCCGCATAAAAGCGGACTGAAGTCCGCACTACAAACCTATCGCACGTGCGTCCGGTTAATCGATCGAACGCGATATCAGCCGGCTCCGCACGCTACTAACTAAACCGAAGGAGAAACAGTAGCCACCGCCTCAGAACTCGGGAAAAACCTGTCAGTAATCCAAGCAGTTACAATATGAGAAAGCAATCCCATCGGCCCAGCAAACAAACACAAAGCCAAAGAATGAATCGTCCAAACTCCTGTGCGCTGTCCTTCCAAATAAATCCAGCGCCCCACAAATAAATCCATCACTAAAAAATGTATCCATCCCGTAGCCGCCGCCGTTTTTTCTCCCAGAAATTTAGCAATATCTGCCAGCTTGGGATTGGACAAAGCCGCCGCATTTTCGGGAGTCAGACTGCTACCAAACAAATATATGTACAAGGCGGCGAGCACTGCAAACGGAATAAAGGAATTCATCACTTTTCTGGTAATTCCCCAGTTGGGTAATAAAATCATAATTGCCCAGAAAGGCAAAACGAACACATTACCTACATTGAAAATTAATTCTGGTGTCATAGTTGGATGTTGACTGCGAATAAATGCAATGAAATTGAGGTTATTAAGATCACTTTACACAATTTTTACTAAAATTTCTCAAAATCCCCAAAAAAGACTCATCCACAAATCAAAGATAGTTGCTATAATGAACGCAGATAAAGGACTTATAAGACAATACGGTTCAATTAAGACAGATATCCCTGGCACACCCCTTCCCAAGGGGGGGACAAGAAAGCTCTTAAAGTCCCCCTTGCTTTCGGGGGATTTAGGGGGATCTCCGGGGCGTAAATAGTGTTAAGTGAACCGTATTGACTTATAAGATGTTCTACCGATCGCACACCTGACAAAAGGTTCGATCGTTCGGACTTTAGTCCTTCAAAAATCTTCGGACTAAAGTCCGAACGATCGAACCTTTTGGATTTTGGGTGATTGACTGGACACGCTAATCATAGCGGTAAGGTGCGCAATGCGCGCCCTATTAACTAAAATCCCATGACAACAACTTATAATAATTTTCCAGATTGGTGCAAGCACAAAGATAATATTTCTCCCGGTGCCAAACATACCGTAGAAACATTGTTGCAAATATCAGATACTGCCGAGTGCGATCGGGCAAATCAACTGCTTTCGAGTACAACAGAACTAAATCTCAAACTTTCTCAACTTACCGATATCAGTCCTCTCTCATCTTTCACTCAACTAACTAATCTCATCCTCGACAGCAATCAAATATCAGACTTAACTCCCCTGCAATCTTTAATCAACCTAAAAACTTTGATTATAGATGTCAATCAAATATCAGATATCAGTGTGCTTTCATCTCTGACAAATCTGACTAGACTCGTTCTCGATACCAATCAAATATCAGACATCAGTCCCCTAGCGTCTCTGACTAATCTTACTAGACTTGTCTTGTTTGACAACAAAATTTATGACATCAGTGCCGTCAAAAAATTAACCAACTTAAAGGCGTTGATTCTGTACACAAATCAAATTTCCGATCTCGCTCCTCTGGCAAGTTTAACTGAACTTCAGACACTCTATCTTTACAATAATAAAATATCGGATATCAGCCCGCTGGCTTCCTTGAAAAATCTGAATACGCTGTTTTTATTTGAAAATAAGATATCTGACCTGACTCCACTCAAATCCTTGACAAACTTAAATAAATTGGTTTTATTTGAAAACAAGATATCTGATATTAGTGCTTTGGCATCGCTAACTAACTTAATTGAACTCAACCTCGGTAATAATCAAATATCTGACATCAGCCCGCTAAAATCGTTAACCAATTTAACTCAACTTTATCTATTCAATAATTCGATTTCTGATAGCAGCCCTCTGCAAGCTTTAACCAACTTGTTTTTACTCGACTTGTACAACAATCAAATCTCTGATATCACTTCTCTGCAATTTTTGCAAAAGTTAACTACGCTTGACTTGCGGAGGAATCCGATTCTTAGTAAAGTTTGTCCTGTCAATCATGAATCTATATGCCGGTTTTAATTATTAAGGTGGAGGCGAAATGACGGTTTATGTAGTATAATATTGAACGTCAATATCAGGAGAAAGTGATGACTGCACACGATGCTTTGATGTTAGGATTGCTGCTGTTGCCGGGTTTGGCTTTGTCGATCGCAGTTATGAGCGCTTTTGCCGCTGGTGGATAAACTGTTCGTAGTGAGGACTTTAGTCCTCTTCAAAATTATAAGAGGACTAAAGTCCTTACTACAAACCTGTGGATAAGAGGACTAAAGTCCTTACTACAAACCTGTGGATAAGAGGACTAAAGTCCTTACTACAAACCTGTTGTCGCTAATTTACAAGAATTGTGCAGTCAAATCGGAATTTACTAGGGTATTTGCACACAAAATACCCGATGCTGCGACGGCCGGCACGCCAATTCCCGGCATGGTGCTGTCTCCCACCCGATACAAGCCTTTGACTGGTGTCTGTGGCCCCGGAAAAGTGCCTGTTCCGGCGGCGATTGCAGGGCCGTAGGTTCCTTGATATCGGTGCAAAAATCGGGCGTGGGTTAGCGGTGTGCCGATCGACTCCAGGACTATTCGCGATCGCAAATCCGGTATAATCCTTTCTAAAGCTTGAAACAAAGATTGCGATCGCGCTTGCTTTTTTTCCTGATAACTATCGCCGTATTCCCAACCTACATAGGGTTCTAAAGTATAAGCGTGAATTGCGTGATGTCCGGGCGGCGCGAGAGTTCTATCCCAAACTGTTGGAATCGAAATCATGCAAGTATTTCCGGGTACTGTAATATCAACCTTGCTGTCATGAATGACGACGTGGTGGCCGGTCAATCCTTCGAGTCCTTCGGCTTTAATGCCTAAATGTAAGTGCATGAAACTGTCTACTGCTGGCATCGACAAGCTATTTTTTCGGTAACTTTCCGGCAAATTTTCGGGCCGCAGTAACTTTGTATAAGTATCCCAAACTGTGGCATTTGAAATCACAATTGGAGCGCGAATAGTTTCGCCATTTTGTAAACGAACTCCGGTGGTTTTGCCGGATTCAATTAATATTTGTTCCACGGGAGTTCCGAGGCGCAATTTTCCTCCCCAGCGCTGCAAACCTCTGACTAACGCATCGACGATCGCACCGCTGCCTCCTACAGGATATTCGATCGCCGATCGCGATCGTTCACCAATCATAAAAGCTATTTCTGGCGCGACAGTTCCGTGCGCTTTCAAGCCCGACAGCAAAAAGCACTCCAAATCGATCAAACGCCGCACCCAAGGGTCTTGTACGTCCCGATCCATCAAGGAACCTGCTGAACTGGCGATCGCACCTACCAACGGTAACAGCTTCAGCAAAGCACCCGAATACCTAGACAGCAAAACAGGTATCAACTGCCAGTCCGATCTCAGCGCTAAAGCTGGAATTCCACGCAAAGCTTCATACAAAACTAATAAATTTTCTTGAAACCTATGTAATTCTACAGCACCTTGCGGTGTGAATTTAGCCACAGCATCTAAGTAATTTTTCGCATCAGCATAAACTGGCAAACTTCCCTCGGGAAAATGGTAATGACCCAGAGGATCGTAGGAAATTGCTGCGATCGATTCCTCCAACATATTAAGGACTTGTGACAAAGGATTGAGCGACTGCTGGTCACTCAAACCGCAATAAAAAGAAGGCCCCGAATCAAAGTGAAATCCCCGGCGCGAAAAGCTATGAGCCGCCCCGCCCGCTATAGTGTGGCTCTCACAGACGAGTACCCGCTTGCCGTAGCGAGCTAGCATCGAGCCGGCGACTAAGCCGCCAATGCCGCTGCCAATTACGATTACATCAAAGTCTTGCATTGCTCAAATGTGGTATAATTTTATTATTTCTTACTGACTGTTGACAGGGTATTTTTTGGGAGGAACACTATGCAAGCTTTATCTATTTTAGATGAAGTTGTTCGCGAATTAGAACAAGATGTCAATCTCTCGCGCATTAAAAGAATAATATTTTTTGCTTGTAAAGAGTGCTGGGAAAACGATCCGGCTCAGCTCGCCAGCGCCGATGTCAGGAGTTTAATTGAAGAACTCTGCACTAAATACAGCAAATTAGAAGATATTGAAGAAGTTTTAAACAGTATAGTTGCCAAGGTTAATAAAAAAACCGAGTACGCTTTAGTGACAGATCAAATCGTCTGCCAACTCAGCAGGCTCTACGAATACCAAGATTTTACAAAACTAGAAACAAATATATCTAATTTTGGTGGTTACGAACCACCTGCATTAGATGACCATTTCAGTTCCGAATTGCCAGCAGGAGAAGCCAACGAAAGAGACGCCGGAAATCTATTTGATGTCAGACAAAAAATCTTACAGCAAACCAATCCGCTTAGGGCTAAAATCCTGATTTTTTCTACCCTTTATCACCAGTTTACTTTTAGCGATCGCGACTGGCTGCTTCTGAAAACCCAAGAACTTGACAACCTGCTGCGACAACTGTTCAATGTCTGCGGTAGCCTAGCCGAACTAGAATCTCAGTTGTACCAAACTTCGGGAAATCTCGACAATACAGACGAATGCGACCAAGCAGCTAGCGTGATTATCCAAGCGATGAATCCTTGTTACGCAAAATTGCAACAGGAAGAACGCGATCGAGCCGAAGATTCCGCTAGCGAAGATTACGATCAGACGCATTTAAACAACAGTATTTATGAAGAGTTCGAGCAGATTGATAGGCGTG
Organism: filamentous cyanobacterium Phorm 6; assembly: GCA_003003725.1. GTDB lineage: Bacteria > Cyanobacteriota > Cyanobacteriia > Cyanobacteriales > Microcoleaceae > Microcoleus. The sequence goes on from PVWI01000249.1 coordinate 6,654, forward strand.
ATGATTATTTTGATACGGGCGATATTACTCAGATAATTCAAGCTGCTCCGAGTCACTATCATTATGACCCGCAGAAAAGTTACTTAGTGCCGGACACGGCAGATTATATACAGTCTAAAGAATCAGAAACCAGCAGCAATCATTCGACTGCCGATTTGACACAGGAACCAGTAGAAACAGTACCAGTTTCAGAAAAGCCGATAACTATCGAAACTTCCAGCACTGCAAATCCTGTTACTATAAATATTAGCGATTCTATCAAGCGCAAGTTAGGATTGCAAGAAGAAATTAAAGGATTAGTGAGTCAAAGTGCTAACTCGGCAACGACCCAAATAGAAAAGATATTCAGCGAGTTAGAAGCTGCCTTGAACGGAAAATTTTCTATAGAAAGTTCAGAGGAACGTTTATATTGGAAATATAAAAGTCTCAGAGATTATGTCGAAAAAGTTCATGGATTTACGGACAAATTAATAGAAATTCTGAGCGAAGTAGAGTCAAAAGAAAGCAGGCGATCTCCTTCGGAAACTCAGGAAAATATTGCTGAAAATATTGCTGAAACACAGCAGCAGCAGAACTCTAGCCCGCAACCAAATCAGTATCAGCTTGTGGAAATGGCCAAACAAGGCAAACCAAAGGCGATCGCCCTATTGATCAATCAATTATTACAGCCCAAGGGAATTACTGCTACAGCGGGATTTAGAGACGGCTGGCTCCACGTCATTCTGGAGTCTGCCGAAGTACCAAAGCAACAGGATACAGCTATATACATTCACAAAAAGCTGTGTACCTTAAAATCACAATATCTTACTAACGTCAAAATTCACGGGCGCAAATTAGGTAACAAAGCAGTTGCTTGGACTCAAGAATTTTTGCATCAGACTAATTAAATATTCAGACTGACTGCTGAAACTAAACAAACTAAATTCACAAGCCAAGGACTGAAACTCAAAAATTCTAGAAATAACAGATTTTACTTAATTAAAAACAAAAAAATATGAATGCTAGCGAAGTTTTAAGGCGATATACATCAGGAGAACTAGATTTTCAAGGCATGAATCTTAGAGGCGTCTACCTAAATGGTGCCGATTTAATAGGCGTTAATTTAAGCAGTGCTGACCTCTGTAGTGCAAACTTAGCGATGTCGTACCTGAGCCGAATCAATCTTCAGCGCGCAAATTTAACCAATGCAAAGTTGTGCGGTGCTAACTTAAATCAGGCAAATTTAAGCGGAGCAAATTTGTCCGATGCAGACTTCCACGGAGCTACTTTGCAAGGTGCAGATTTTCGCAAAGCCAACATTTCTTTAGCCATTTTTATCGATGCAAATTTGAGCGATGCAGATATGCGAGGCGTCAATTTGCAAGGTGCAGATTTGCGTGGAGCCTGCTTGCGGGGTGCAAATTTGCGCAAGGAGCAGCGGCTTTTTGAGGGTGCAAATTTGCGCGGTGCAAATTTGCAAGGTGCAGATTTGCGTGGTGTCAATTTGCTAGGTGCAGATTTGACTAAAGCTAATCTCAGTCAAGCGAATTTGACTGAAGCATCTCTGCGAGAAGCAAATCTAACTCAGGCGAATTTGAGCGAAGCTATTTTAGATGGTGCATTTTTGACTGAAGCAACTTTGGTAGAAACTAATTTTTCCTTCGCTGTAATAACCAATGCTAAGTTGGAAAGAGCTGTGTTAATTGATGCTGAATTGGCTGGTGCTAATTTGCGCGGTGCGTTTCTTCCTGATGTTAAGTTGAGTAATGCTAATTTAGTGATGGCTGATTTGAGTCGTGCTAATTTGGTGCGGGCTGATTTGAGTCGAGCTAATTTTAATCAGGCAAATTTGAGTGAAGCCGATTTGACTGATGCTTACTTAGCTAGAACAGATTTACGGGAGGCAATTTTGCACCGCACTACTTTAATTAGGGCAGATTTGAGCACTGCTAATTTAGCGGGGGCTCAATTGCGCGGTACAATCATGCCAAATGGAGAAGTGCATGGTTAATTTATTTTAGATTTTAGATTTTAGCTGCGTTAGGGTGCGCCATAAGCACCTTACGACTGTTGGTAATTGAATATCCTGATGTTAGTTTTTAGTTATTAATTATGGCAAGTTACAAAACTGTGTTGTTTTTTAACAGTCTAACTTTAGTGCTGGTTGCGCTAGTGACGGGGTGTCTGAGTTTATTCGGTTCTTCGGTAAAAGGGTTGTTTTTGCCGCCTTGCTCTGCCACCTATCCGGGTGCAGGTTTCTTTTTCTTGGCGTTCCAAATGTTATTTTATTTATCTGTAATCCTGTGCGCTTTTACTTTTGGATTGCTGAGAATTCTGCAACCAGATCGCCCGGAAAATCGATTTATTTTATATTCGGCACTGTTTACAGGTTGCTTTCTATTCAATGAAGTTTTTCGCACCCACGTTCACCTGGGACGTGCGGGTTTTCCGAAAGCGACAATTGTCATATTTTACGCCGTGCTGGCAGTTGCATACGGATTAGCTTTTAGGAGGCCAATAAAATACACTCCGTACCCTTTACTGTTGAGCGGCGTTGGTTTGTTATTTGTTGCCTTTTTTGCAGAAGCGCTGCCTTTAAAAAATGAGATATTTTCGAGCTTGCTGGAGGGAATTCCGAAGTTGTTGAGTGGTGTTAATATTGCACTTTATTTTTGGTTTTTGTGCCAGGGTTTGATAGTGCGATCGCTCAATTCTTCCAAATATAATAAAACCATAAGTTTGTAGTAAGGACTTTAGTCTTGCTTGACTCAAAATCTGCGGAAAAAGGACTGAAGTCCTCACTACGAACTTATATCAAAACAGAAAATATCGCTGCGCCATTGGCAAAACAGTAGCCGGTTCGCAAGTTAACAATTGCCCATCCGCCCTCACTTCATAGGTTTCTGGATCGACTTCCATGTGCGGCAAATAATCGTTCAGTTTCATATCTCTTTTACTAATTTGTCGCGTCCCAGAAACTGCTACAGTTGCCTTTTGTAAACCTAGCTGTGCTGCAATATCTCGATCGCGCGCAGCCTGACTTACAAACGTCAAACAAGTCGCCCCAATAGCCCCCCCAAAGCTGCCAAACATCGGCCGCATATGGACTGGCTGCGGCGTGGGAATGCTGGCGTTAGCATCTCCCATCTGCCCATAGGCGATCGCCCCACCCTTAATT
>PVWI01000250.1 GCA_003003725.1 filamentous cyanobacterium Phorm 6
TGTTTTTAGGCTGGGGCTTAAATCCCCTGCCTAAAAACTTCACTGTCAACTGTCAACTGTCAACTGTCAACTGTTAAGCTGGCATTGGTCAATGTTAGGGTGCGCCATAAGTACCTTATCAGAGACTTGCAATGCCCTATGCCCTATGCCCAATTCCCAATTCCCTAATTTTCAAACACATTGCTGGAAAACATCTCGGTCAAAGTGCGCAAGTAAGGTAAAAATACCATAACATCCGCAGCAGGAAGGCGATCGGATATTTCCCAAAACAAAATCAGCAGCATATCCTGCACTAACTCCCAACTTACATGAAGTTTCGGGTACAGCATCACGCAAATTGGAAACAATTCTTGCTGTACTGGGCCAATGCTTTCTGCTAAAACGCACCAGCACAAATAGCTTTGAAAAATCTCGACATCCCGGATACCAGAAATTTTCCCCTCGCGATCGCTCAAATAACCACTGCTGCTGCGGTATCCTTGATACTGCGCATTAGCCCGATCGTACACTGCACTAGCAATCTGAGTCGTGTGCAGCAACAAATGTTGAACGGCTAATAGAGCTTTTGAATTCGGGGGCTGATTCGCCGCAGCTTCGTTAATCTCTCCATAGGGAATGTGCAGGTAGTCGTCTAGAACTTTTAAGTAGGGTGCAAATTCCAGTCGCTCTGACTCCGAAAGACATCCTAACAAGATTTTGCTAGTGTATTGAAACTCCAACGTTACAAATCCCAGCACTAACGGATTTGTCTCTGAGTATTTCCGCCTGACTTGGATAATATCTTTTCCCACCAGCACTGACAAGCGAAACACAGGTTCTCTATCACCGTAAGCGTCTATTGATTTCCCATATAATGTGCGAGTATCGGCGATAATTTCTTCATGATTAATTAAGCTCGGATCGATCGCGTGCCGCTCTATTTGTTCCCCTAAAAGAGCTTCAACTCTACTCCAAGCTATCTCGATGGCTAATTTCAGAGTATCTGTCAATTTGTCAACTATTTGGGCCCGATTTCCATCATAATTAGTTAATTCTGGGCTTTGGGGAATTTGTCGCTGCGCTTGGTTTTCTCGCGTCGCCACTGTACTGTAATATTTTTTTGCCCAGCTAACTGCTAAGGAAGAAACGCCGCTGCCTTGATCTGGGAATTGGTGAGTATCCGATCCGGTAATACTCTGTGACGCAAGACTGTCAACCTGTTGAATTTCGCTTGCTGTAGCTAAGTAGTTTGAATATAGTTGTGAAATACGCGCCATGAGAAACCTCGTTTTTTTGATAAAGTCGCACTCGATCGATTCTCCTAACTTTTAATGTTATTAACTACCATCTTCCAGATTTTTACGCTGACAGTCATTCGCCATTCTACTTAAAACTATAGGCCATTTGACTAGAATGCCTGCATCTCTTATAAGTTGCACGTTAGTAACGCTATTTGTTGTGAGATAGATCACCATCACCCTGCGATCGTTACCCGGTTTTTTCTGATTTAGGTGTAAAAAAACCTTAAAATCTAACTTATCTTAACATCTGATAATTCAAATAAAGTTTGCTTCAAAATAACTGCTCCTTGAAATATTTATGTTTATTTTAAATCGCTTTTGTCGTTAGCGAAGCCCGCCCCTACGGGGGCTACGCCAACGAAGAGGATCGCCCTACTTGTTGCAGGAAGCTGGGCTACAGTACGATCGAGTGGTGACGAAGATTCATTTATTTCCTGAGCTGAAGCAAAAAGTTTATTTTTAGGGTTGCAGTTGTTAGGAAACGTTAACACATTCAACAATCAGCATTTATAAATAAAAAATTAAGTTTTAGAGCATAATAAGATTTAGATAAATACTGTTAATCCCATTACCAGCGCGTTTATTTTGCGATCCGTTCTTGAGATGCCCCGATCGCCCAACCACGCTTCAAAGCCACAATCTCGTTAGCGAAGCCCTCGAAGAGGATCGACTCCCCTGATCGTTCACACAGTTTATCTATTCTGGGTGCTGCCAGTCCTCTGCCGGAGGTATGACCATCCGCCTAAAACGATAATATTAGATTAACGATCGCCCTCGCTGGCGATCGATCCTCACAAACAGCACGGTCAGTACATCTTTAAGGCTATGCCTTCGGGTAGGATGAGTAGGACGAGAGGAAGTGGATAAAATGAGCGCCAGCAATTCAACAGAAATCAAGTTCGGAACCGATGGGTGGCGGGGACTAATTGCCCATGACTTTACTTTTGCCAACGTGCGAAAAGTAACCCGGGCGATCGCCAGTTACCTAGAAACCGCTTACAGCAAAGACCGTCCAGTTCTAGTCTCCTACGATACCCGCTTTTTGGCAGACGAGTTCGCCCGCACCTCCGCCGAGGTACTGGCAGATTTGGGATGGACTGTCATGGTAGTCGATCGAGATTGCCCAACACCAGTCATCGCTTACAGCGCCAGACATCTAAACTCCGCCGGAGCCCTAATGTTCACGGCATCGCACAATCCCGCACCTTACTGCGGCATCAAATACATCCCCGACTATGCGGGCCCAGCCACCCCAGAAATTACCGATACAATCGTGGCCAACATTTCTGGCGCTTCCGATGCGCCAGCCAAAGGCAACCACAACGATAAAATCTCTACTTTTGACCCGAAACCCGAATATCTCAAGTTTCTTTATACTTTGATCGATGTGGAGCGGATTCGATCGGCTAAATTAAAGGTCAAGTACGACGCCCTCTATTCGACTTCTCGCGGCTATCTAGACGAAGTTTTGGTACACTGCGGCTGCGATTTGGAAAGTTTTCACACTTACCGCGACGTGCTGTTTGGTGGCGGAATGCCTGAACCCAAAGGCGAACAGTTAGTCGAGTTAGTTGAAGCTGTTAAGAAAGATTCAGCAGATTTGGGTTTGGCTACCGATGGCGACGCCGATCGCTTTGGGATTGTTGACGAGTTGGGAAATGTCTTAACTCCAAACACTGTGCTATTGCTGTTGGCGCGTCACTTGGTTAAGAATAAAGGCTTGACTGGGGCGATCGTCCGTACCGTCGCAACTACCCACTTGCTTGACAATATGGCCGCCAAATACGGCTTAACAATCTACGAAACCGCAGTCGGTTTCAAATACATCGGCGAAAAAATGCGGGAAACAGCCGTACTCATCGGTGGCGAAGAGTCTGGCGGTTTGAGCATTTTGGGTCACATCCCCGAAAAAGACGGGATTTTGGCTGATATGCTAGTTGCTGAGGCGATCGCCTACGAAGGCAAACCGCTTTCTCAGCTAGTCGAAGAAGCCATCAAGGAAGCCGACGGCCCCCTGTTCAACAAGCGCTTGGACTTGCATCTAGATGACGCGCACAAAGCAGCCGTTTTGGACTCTTTCACTAAGAATCCCCCCACAGAAATAGCGGGTATTGGTGTCAAGGAAATCGGCCGCAAAGACGGGATTAAACTTTATCTTGAAGACGGCGGCTGGGTATTGCTGCGGCCTTCGGGAACCGAACCCCTGATGCGTGTTTACATGGAAACAAACTCTGTGGAGAAAGAAACCAAAGTTGCCCAATACATGGAAAAGGTAATTTCTCAGTTAGAACCTGTTTAAATTTTCCCTATTTCAACGTAGGGTTTTTCCCTACGGCTTAAGATTGTAGTCCGTAGGGTGCGTCAGCAATAATCTGATCTGTGTTTAGCAAAGATTTTACAACTGACGCACCCTACAATAACTGGTCGGCCAATTATATGTTTGCAATCAAGTTGGATTTGTTACAGTTTGAGCCTGCTAATTTTTTTATTTTTTAAAATTTTAAATTAATCAAAAAAAATCCTAATTTTTCCCGTATCTACTTGACTTTCTCTGGCATTTTGTTGTATATTATTTAATAATGGGATGGTTGCAAAAATAATATTTTGACACGGATTTCGATTATAGAGCAAGTATATCAGTTAAATTATTAGCTTGTCAAGCGTTTTATGAAAACAATTCCTCTGCTCGCCATTAGTTTTTTAGTAGCAATCTTAGCAAGCACGATCGGCATTATCTCAGTACAAAATGCCGCCCCAGTATCCTTAAACTTTATTTTTTTTAAATCGATACAAGTGCCGGTAGGATTAGTATTGGCAATGAGCATTAGTGCAGGACTGATCGTCGCGGCGCTGCTGCAACCGCTGTGGAACATTTCAGATTCCCAAGGTTCGCGAGCTAAATTTCCGGCAAATTCAGAAGAATCGGACACTGTACAATATTAAGTTGATTTCAATTATTCGACGGAGTACACTTGACCGTCAATCAGCAGTCTAGTAATTCCCTTAGCTAGCAAGTGAGGGGCGACTTTTTTCAACATATTGCCGTCAGGAATCTTGAAAACCCTTTGATTGCGAGTCGCAAATCGGCGCGCCACTCGGTGATTGTCAAACACTGGCAGAGTTTTCTCGCGAATTTCTGCTGCCGGAATTTGACCGAGTTCGCCAAATGCTTTCAAAGGTCTAGTAATTAACTCCGCCGCCCGATCGACTACCATATAACAAATTTTGGGCAGAGACGCTTCGCTTAAAGGCGCAACTTGAATCAATTCTGTCGCCCGGAGCCCGCCCGCGAAGCCCTCCAAGAGGATCGACTCGCCCGAAGATATCGAACCTAGCAGACTCCCCTCAAACAAAGAGTCTTCATCCTCTAAATCTTCGTCAAAGTCCTCATCCTCATCCTCATCCTCATCCTCGTCGAAATCGCTAAAATCTTCACCTGCGAGCAATTCTGCTTCTGGTAGCATTACCCGTAGTTCCCCGCTCACAGCACCGCTGTTGCTGCTTCTGGCAAGATTAAAATCTTCGGCATCTGCAAACTCAGAAACATCCAAATTAGGCTGTAAACTTCCTGGAATTTCGAGTTCTGTAACTGCTGGGGCCGCCGATCGAGAACGGTTTCGGATCGTCTGTCTCAACTTTGGGACAGACTCAGACAAGGGGGAATCTACAGCAGATGTTTCACTTCTTGCCCCCGACGCATCAGCAGTCGCCTCTGTCGGTTCAGAAACAATGCTCCGACGATCGGACAAACGCTTCTGTTTTTGCTGGACTAGAAATTCGTATTCCGACTCTGACAAAGCGCCCTGAAGGATACGCCTGATCGTCGAACTACTCACTCCGTAGCGCTTGGCCAGGGCGATCGTATTCTCGTCCGACTGTTGGTAAAGTCTGACGATTTCCCGTTTGTCTGAATCGGAGAATTTTGTAGGCGTCATGCCAAGTTTCCAGCAAAAAGACGTGAAAAGACGTAGGAAGTTCGATCGGCGAACTGCGATCTTTTATTTGAGATTTCAAGTTGAGAGATGCCGGCAAGGGCAAGAAAGCTTTCGCATCCCAATCGCTTGCCCTTGCCAACCCCAATCTCAAATCGCTACGCGGAGCGACGACTCCGCCTGCTCTGGCGAGAACGAGTTGAGATGTCATGCTCCAAGACAGCTCCAATTCCGAACAGGATGGCGCTGAAAACAAAAAACACTTCCAGCAAACTGCCGCTTTGATAACCCTCAGCCTGAGTATCCCGCCATTTAAAGTACATATCTGCAATGTAAAGCGAAAAAGTTGCAGCCGCAATCATTCTCCAAGATTGGGAAAAACGTCCTCCCCAAAACGCCAGCAGCAGTGCAGTCGCAATAATCAGCAGCAAAACGTCGCCGACGATGTAAAACAAGTTGATTGCATAGGCGTAAGGCAAAAGTTGCTCGTCAAGTGCCACCACCCATGCGGGAGCTTTACTTGCTTCCGTTTCTTCTTCGGGTGCGGATTTAGCATCAGTCGCGGCCGCTCCTTTTGCCTTGGAGTTGGACGAATTGTCCAAAGTAGGCGCTTTTCCGGCGGCAGCCGTTGGTGGTGCAGAGCCTGTTACTACTTCCTGGGGGGCTGCTGGAGTTAACCCTAGCTGTGTCCTCCAGGAATCAGGTGCAGCAACCCAGATAGCTATAGCAATCCCCAACGCTGCAATTCCCGCTAACAAACCCCACTGCCAAATTTCTAGATTCAGCCTCTTGGAACTCACAGCAGTCACCATGCCCCCGATCAGCACCACATAGCTGCCCAAATAAAAGGCATCTGCTGGAGACACATCTGGGCTGACCTCGAAATACAGTTCCCAAATGCCAAATAGCACGCCGGCGATAAAATAGAAGAGCATCCCCAGGCCGATGCCCAGCCAGACGTTGCGCCCGCTGGCCATGTGTGGGCTCCTCCAGTTTCTAAAACAAACTAAAGCAGCTCCGAGGTATGCTCCGCATTCAAACACATAAGTGCCGATCGAGTACCAAAGCGGTAAACCATCTTGTTGTGAAAGCGGCACACTGAACAGTAAAAAAAACAGCAGCGCCATTACAGCCCAGACAATGCCCGCAATCACTAGGGTCTGAGCTGACAGTAAAGATGGAGATGTAGATGACTTTTCTGAAGTGCTACTCATAGGGATTTCACGAGACCTAACTAGCGGTTGAGGGCACCCCATCTCAATTTTTGATTGTAGATGAGGATTCTTTCGCCAAAAAAATTTGTGATCTGACGCTCCCGGAAAAACTGGCGTCTTCAGCGTGTTGTCGGGACTTTTGCCCTCGTACACTAAGAGAAAGACTAAGCAAGAATAATATCTATTGACTAATTCCTTGAATTAGTCGTTAGTCGATCTTTTTCCCGAAAATAAAAGATAGAAATACGGTCTATGTCTTCACCCTTAAGGCTTTTACATTGCCAAATCTATCTCTGAAATTATACCCTCAAAGGTTGCTGTATCTGTTTTTTGGCTTTCGCACTTCCCCACTCATATCAATGATTTTGGGTGGAGACTGCGATCGAATTTCAGTTAAATTGCCAGACTGTAGGTCGTTTCCAAACCGATTCAACAATTTGGTTGGTCAATATAAGTTGACAATCCAACCTATATATCTCGTACTCCCTACAGTGCAATTATCTCAGCTTAATTATCTTGGTCAAATTGTCTAAGCAATTGTCAAAGATTTTTTAGGCTGCGATCCACAACTTATTGAGGGCTGATTGTTTCAGCCAATCTAGAAACTGAGTGCGATCTGGTGCTGGCATATCTTGCAGAACATCGCTAACTCCCTCAGCGAAGCCCGTATCGCCAAAATATGATTTACCCAAACGGTAAAGTTCTTGCAATAAGGTCTTCAGATGCTGCTCTTGCCAAGGCGGCACCTTGTGATTTTGCAAAGGACTAATGGTTAGCCAACTTTTGATCGCATCAGGGGAGTCTGCCTGGGGGAAGTTTCCCTGCTGAAATACCTTGGCGATATCTTTCTGAAACGATGCGGCTTGCCTTGCGCCTAAGAGGTCTTCTACATCGAAATAAACAGCTTGGAGGAGCAGCAAACAACCCTGTGCGAACAGCGGTGATTTTGCGGATTCTGTACCTGCTGCCGGTTCTTCACCAGCTAGCTGATCTAAACGGACTTTTCCCCAGACGCTATATCTATCCGGCTCTTCTAGCAGAACACAGGCTTTGCCCCGGTTGTCGGTTAAGTCCCGCCAAAGGGCTCTGGCGTCTTCTGCTTGCTTGCCGTTGAAGGCGCTGATCAGGCGAAAAGTCTGCCCCTGATAATTGAGAATGGGAATTTGTTGATCCCGTTTTGGGTGTTGATAATTGGTTATTTCAACATCCTGCCGTTTCAGAATAAACATGACACTGCGATTTGACTCCTGTCATGGCCGAGGTGCTGTGCTTGGGAACAAGCCTGACAGTCAACGGAGTACCGTTATACTGCAAGCTTCTTTTTCCCTTTTTGCAAGGGTTTTTTTGAGTGACGTAGAACCACCGCCACTTTCGTAATTCAAGCCAATTTTTTTGATTAGGTTGGCTGAATTTTCGTTTATCCAAGTATACTATATATTGTCATATTGTTATAATTACATAACTGTTTTAATCTTGAGAAAGTACATTCAAAATTAGGATGCTCCCAAAGTACAGTTGGCGGGTTCTGTATCTCGCGTCGCTGCCCCTTTCACCTTTGAGCGGTGATTTATTCGGGGTACGAGGAGCGCAAGTGCCTCCGACCATTCCCCTCTAAATATACTTCTTGGACTTTCCCGCTGTTAGTTAACGCTTAGTTAACGCTAACGATGGCTAAAGGCAAGGGGATTCGTCAACTACCCAGCATCAAGCGGAGTACCGCTATGATGTGGGCTTGTATCTGAACTCCACCGCAATTCCGAGAACCTTTGTAGAATCTCAGCTTTAGTTTCACTGCCCGATACATCAGGGGATGCTGACAAGCTCCCCGTACTCATCCAGTCTTGCCGGACAAGCAACGTTCTCATAGCAATATTTCGCGCACCAACCAAATCAGCGTGTAACTCGTGACCGCAGCATTCACAACGAAACAAGAGCCTCTTGTTAGGTCTATTAGCATCCGAAGTATGTCCACATTTAGGACAACTCTTCGATGTATAATGTGCCGGAACTTTAGTTGCTAACGAACCATTTAGATGAGCTTTGTAGTCAATATAACCGTGCAATTCGGCAAAGGACCATTTAGCTTTATTTCGATGAGCTCTACGCTGCTTCTTGCTAACCTTTTTCCCGGATTTAGACTTAGTTCTATCTCGGATTCCGGTCAAGTTTTCTAGTCCGATTAGGCTATTAGGCTTTGCAATTTCCTTGCTGATTTGGTGGTTCACGTCAGCGATAAACCGTCTCTCTCTTCCTGACAAAGCGATTAGTCTGCGCTTGGCCGAACGAGTGCCTTTACGCTGAAGAGTTTGTCTGGCTTTATGATAGCGGTTGGCCTTGTGTCTAGGGTCTTTTCCTGAGTAAAATTTAGACTTGTTTTGTAAGTCTGTTTCTACGGCTAAGTAGCGCATACCCACATCGACACCAGAAACTCTGGTTATTTTTAGTGGGTTAATTTCAGGTACTTCTACTTCAATACTTACCATTAAGTAGTAAGTCTTAGAAGAGCGCTGATAGACAATTTTAGCTGCCCCAACCTTGTCACCATTGGCAATCAAATTTAGATGCTTATTGTAGCCATCATACGGGACTACTATTCTACCTTGTAGCGTAATAATACTCACTTGCTGCTTGGTCTTGAAAGAGTAGTCCCGTTGATAATTCAAGGTGCAGGTTCGAGAAATGTATTTAGGGGGTTTGTCTAACCCTTTATACCGTCTCTTCCTGTACCCTTTGGCAATAGCGTCGTTAGATTGCTTTACCTTAGTCCAGAGAGTTTTGTAGGTTGCCGAAACCTGTCTGGGTACATTGCAAGCCATCTGAGCGCCGAGTCCAAAACGAACTCGCAACTCGTTGTAGACAGCCTTTTGCAACTTCAGACCGTTACTGGTTTTACCCGTATCAAAAGCGACTTGCGAAGTATAGTTCAGAGCATCACGATAAGCCAAAGCAGTCTGAGACACCAAAGCTTTTTGCTCGGCATTCAGATTTAGTTTTAACTTGGCGGTGATTGCTTGAGACATTATTTTCACTAACTCTGGAAATATTGTATCTCGTGAATATGGAAAAAGCAAGTGGTATAGCACAAATAATTTGTTTGCTCATCGACCGCCCCAAACCCTCCGATTTCTAAAGCTACCGATTTGGTTTGGGGCGGATCTCTTCACTCACGCGCATTCACGGACGACGCTCACCGTAGGAGACAGGTAGAGCGCGGGACTCCTGCTGATTTAGTTGAAAGAGGAAGCCCGCACTTTATTTGTTTACCGAAAAATTGGGTTTAAAGCCCCGTCCTTCTAGGACGGCTTTTTATTCAGATTTTAGAGGATTAAGGAGCAG
>PVWI01000251.1 GCA_003003725.1 filamentous cyanobacterium Phorm 6
CCCAAACGGCGACTAATGCGGCTCCCCAAAGGGTGATGAATGCCCAGCAAAAAAGTGCGATCGCCAAACTAGGCCACCAAGGAACTCCCAACCAAGTCATCGGGTGAATTCCCATAATCCAAGATAAAGCTAATCCGTGATAGCCAATTCCCCACAGTACGGGAAGAAGCAAGAATTCCGTAGAAAAAAAGTATTTTTGTTTTTTTACTTCGGGTTTTGGCCGTTGATAACTGGCAACCAAAACCCACAGGGGAGCTAATGCTACCCATGCTAACGGCCAACCATTGAATGGCGCTGTTGTCAATGCCATCGAAATGCCGCTGAAAAATGCGTGAAGCGGAGCTATCCCGTAGGGAATCGCCCCGCCTAATATTTGAGATTTCCCAACCGCGAGTTTTTCAAGTTTAAGTCTTTTAAATATCGACACTTTGATGATTGCCAAATATAATATTTCTTAATCAATATATCATGTCCGGTCAATTAACTGTTTGTAGTGAGGACTTTAGTCCTCAGATGGATGCGGACTAAAGTCCTCACTACAAACCAATTTTGTTGTGGTCGTTACAGCGGAAATAATATCAAAAATCAATCTGTTAAATTCTACTTACCAAAACAAAAAGCGCCCTCCTTTCGAGAGAGCGCTTTTTGTTAATCAAAAGCTAAATTTAGCCGTTGATGGCAGGAGCAACCATTGCTACTGGGGTGACTTCACCGGCGGCCAAGTCGAGGGGGAAGTTGTGAGCGTTGCGCTCGTGCATTACTTCCATACCCAAGTTAGCGCGGTTGATGACATCCGCCCAAGTGTTGATGACGCGACCTTGCGAGTCGATAATTGATTGGTTGAAGTTGAAACCGTTTAAGTTGAACGCCATCGTGGAAATACCTAAAGCGGTAAACCAGATGCCGACAACTGGCCACGCACCTAACAAGAAGTGCAAGGAACGGCTGTTGTTAAAGCTGGCGTATTGGAAAATTAAACGACCGAAGTAGCCGTGGGCTGCAACGATGTTGTAGGTTTCTTCTTCTTGACCAAATTTGTAACCGTAGTTTTGTGACTCGGTTTCACTTGTCTCGCGAACCAAGCTAGAGGTAACGAGGGAACCGTGCATGGCGGAGAACAAAGCACCGCCGAATACACCGGCAACTCCCAACATATGGAAGGGGTGCATCAGGATGTTGTGTTCGGCTTGGAACACGATCATGAAGTTGAATGTGCCGCTGATACCCAGGGGCATTCCGTCAGAAAAGCTGCCTTGCCCGATCGGGTAAATCAAGAATACTGCGGTAGCAGATGCCACAGGTGCGGAGTAAGCCACGCAGATCCAAGGACGCATTCCTAAGCGATAGCTCAGTTCCCACTGACGGCCCATGTAGCAAAAAATGCCGATGAGGAAGTGGAAAATGACGAGCTGGTAAGGGCCGCCGTTGTACAACCATTCGTCTAAAGAAGCAGCTTCCCAGATGGGATAGAAGTGAAGCCCGATCGCATTTGAAGAAGGAACAACAGCACCAGTAATGATGTTGTTGCCGTACATCAAGGAACCAGCAACTGGTTCGCGGATGCCGTCGATATCGACAGGAGGAGCAGCAACAAAGGCAATAATATAGCTGATGGTGGCGGTTAGCAGAGTAGGAATCATCAGAGTCCCGAACCAACCCACATAAATGCGGTTGTCCGTGCTAGTTACCCACTCGCAGTAACGTTCCCAAACGTTGGCACTTTCGCGGCGCTGTACGGTTGTTGTCATGTTTTTATGATTGCTTAGTTAAATTTTCAACGTTCGTTGTGGGGATGCCCCACGTTGATATATTACTAACACCATTCACTCAAGTTTGCCAAGGGTTTAGCACTAACAATTAAAATATTTTACAAACGTTTACAAAAGCCTAATTCTTGGTAAATATTTGTAGTTTTTTACAACGTAATATTACAGGAGAAAACTGGTTAATTATAGCGAGCAGAAGTGCTGAATTGATTGTATGTAAGTTAGTTCAGCAGTTGGATTAAATTATTGTTGTTCAGGTCGATCGCCTTTCTATTTAAATATCTCTCAATTAGGTATTGAACAAATTATTTTTAATATTTATTCACATATCATCGGTGGATTGGGCGACTGTAAATTTTTATCGGGAGAATACTGGAAATTGGGTTATTGTGCGATCGGGCTACATTCTCAACAATTCCCCATCAACCGGATTCATTGACTAAAAACCCGGTTTATGAGGCGCTTTGCAATAGCCATCAACCGGGTTTCTGAGGATGAGTTCGTAAGTTCTGCGTGAAAAATTAGTCTTTAGCCTGGGGGCCAGTTCATATGTCGTCCGCCGAGAATGTGAAGGTGCAGGTGGTCTACAGTTTGACCGCCGTCGTTGCCAGTATTAATCACGACGCGATACCCATTGCTGAGTCCGAGTTGTTCTGCTACCCGCTTGACAGTCAGCAGCAGGTGTCCCATCAGAGCATGGTCTCCCGGCTCGGCATCGGCTAATTTGGGAATAGGTTTTTTGGGAATGACGAGGATGTGGACGGGCGCTTGCGGATGAATATCTCTGAAGGCGAGGGCCAAGTCGTCCTCATAAACGATGTCTGCTGGAATCTCTTTGCGGATGATTTTGCTGAAAAGCGTTTCTTGAGTTGTCATGGGTGTTAAGGAAGGAAGTCATTAGTCATCAGTCATTAGTCATCAGTCATTAGTCATCAGGAAGTCGGAAGACGGAAGAAGTGGCAAGGCCCAAGAGGGAAGGTGGCAGGGTGAAGGCAGAAGGCAGAAGGCCGAAGGCGGAAGGCAGAAGGCCGAAGGCAGAAGGCCGAAGGCGAAGAGGGAAGAGGGAAGAGGGAAGAATCAGCAGCAGAGGAGCAAAAAGAGAAAAGGAAGAGGCAAGGAAAAGTTTTTCTTGCTTCTTCCGATATTCATTAGTCATTGTTAATCATAATATATGATGAACCAAAGACAGGCAAATTAAGGATAAACAAAAATGCTTGCTAGGGTTTGGAGTGCATCGATCGTAGGCATTGACGCGGTAAAGGTGGGCGTGGAGGCTGATGTGTCGGGGGGGCTGCCGAAAATTGTGGTTGTGGGATTGCCCGATTCGGCGGTGCAAGAAGCTAAAGAAAGGGTTAAGGCTACGCTAAAAAATTCGGGTTATGCTTTTCCGATGCGGAGTATTGTGATTAATTTGACTCCGGCGGATTTGCGGAAGGAAGGGCCGAGTTTCGATTTGCCGATCGCCATTGGCATTTTAGCAGCCTCGGAACAAGTCAGCGGTGAACTTTTGGGAGATCATTTGTTTTTGGGGGAACTGTCTTTAGATGGGACTTTGCGGGCTGTGGCTGGGGTTTTGCCGATCGCCGCTGCTGCTGCCAAAATGGGTATTTCAGGATTGATTGTACCCGCTGGAAACGCGCAGGAAGCGGCTTTGGTAAATGGAATATCTGTTTATGGTTTTGAGAATATTTTTGCAGTTACTGATTTTTTAAACAATCCTCATGTGTATTCGCCAGTAAAAGTAAACGGTCGAGAAGAGTTGGCAAAACGGCGGATTCCGGGTTTAGATTTAAAGGATGTGAAGGGGCAAATTCACGCGAGACGGGCTTTGGAAATTGCGGCTGCGGGGGGACACAATTTGATTTTTGTCGGGCCTCCAGGGAGCGGTAAGACGATGCTGGCGAGACGTTTGCCGGGTATTTTGCCGCCGCTGACTTTTGAGGAAGCTTTGGATGTGACTCAAATTCATTCGGTGGCGGGGTTGTTGAAGGATAAGGGAAGCTTGGTGGGCGATCGGCCTTTTCGCAGTCCTCACCATTCAGCATCGGGGCCTTCTCTGGTTGGCGGCGGCAGTTTTCCGCGTCCGGGTGAAATATCTTTAGCACATCGCGGCATTCTTTTTTTGGATGAATTAACAGAGTTTAAACGAGATGTTTTGGAGTTTTTGCGGCAGCCTTTAGAAGATGGTTATGTGACGATTTCTCGGACTAGACAATCGGTGATGTTTCCGGCACAATTTACATTAGTTGCAAGTACAAATCCGTGTGCTTGCGGTTACTACGGCGATACGATCCAACAATGTACTTGTTCGCCGCAAAAGAGGGAACAATATTGGGCAAAACTTTCGGGGCCTTTGATGGATCGGATCGATTTGCAAGTGGCGGTTAATCGTTTGAAACCGGAGGAGATTACGCGACAGCCGACGGGTGAGGAGTCGGAACCGGTGCGGGTGAGGGTGCAGAGGGCGCGAGAGATTGCGACTCGCCGTTTTGAGTCGGAAGCTGGCTTGCGGTGTAACGCGCAGATGCTAAGCAGCCACATTAACGAATGGTGTCAGTTGGATGATGCTTCGCGGAATTTGTTGGAGATGGCGATTCGGAAGTTGGGGCTTTCGGCTAGGGCTAGCGATCGCATTTTGAAGGTTGCTAGAACTATTGCTGATTTGTCGGGGGATGAAAGCTTGAAAACCAATCATGTGGGGGAGGCGGTGCAGTATCGGACGATCGATCGGATGCAGTAAGGGGGATTTGTGCGATCGTTCTTGCAGATATGTAGGGGCGGTACCCCCGTGCCCGCCCTCTATATTGCAGGTCGATATTTTGGTTCGGGAATAGGTTTTCCCGCAGTTTTTGCAGCTTCCAGCCATGCTATTTTAGCAATCTGTACTTCCTGCAAAGCTAATTCTGGGGTTTCGCCAAAAGCGGAACAGTATTTTAAATCAGGAATATCGGCAATGTAGCCTTTATCTTCGTTGCTGTAAAAAATATTGATGCGATCGTCTTTCATGGTTCATCATCCTCTATTGTGAGCTATATCGTGTATTCCTGCTTCGTAAAATCCTTCCTCTTGAAGAAATTGAGTTAATTCCTTGAGTCCTTGGCGACGCTTAACTTTTGGTTTTCTATTAATGGTTTTGTCTGAGTCAGAAGTTCATTAGCCTTCTCTTTCAACTTATCCACCTGTAATTTATCATTACCTACTGAAAATGATTCAAGCGCTTGCTTTAATTGTTTCAGTGTTTCTAAAGGTAAAGCTTGAGCTTTTAGTGATTGCTCCAAATCCTTCCTATAATCACCTAGAATAGAGTCTAGATCCTCAAAGTACCTTTTAATTTGTTGATCCAATGATTGCTCAATCAATCGGTTAGATTGTTCTTGAATTTCTTCGACTTTATTGTCAAAAAATTTAACTATTTCAGCCTTGAAAAGGATTAGGTTGACTCTATATATTTCTTTATATAGATATTTGTCTAAGTTCACACCTAACCAACCAACAACGGCGCTAACTCCACCATAAATTGTGCTCAGTATTGGATTGTTAGCTACCATTGCCACTAAACGAGCACCAAACTGCACTAACAAACCATCAAATGCTCCTTCTAACAATGCTGCGAGTAAATCAGATAACCCATATCCTCTGAATTCAAGATCCGGGGTATTCACTTCTATGTGAATATCAACTAGCTTGAGTATATCTGGCTTAAAAATAACATCAAAATCTCTCTTTAACCGATCTTGAGCGCGTTCAATAATAGGCTGAGTTTCATTACCTAGTAACTTGGATAATTCTTGAATCCTGCCTTCAGTCTGTTTATCCGTCTCTTTACAAGCGACATCCAATTGACGTTCAATAATTTGCTTCGCCGAAGCTGCTATTTGCTCAGCGAATAGCTTGGCATCTTGCTTACTATCAAATTCAAATTCATCCTTATCTCTATTAAAGATGTTGGATATGTCGCCCAACAAATTGGAAAATACTTTTATAGCAGAATCTAAAACATATTTTTTTAATAGTGTGTCAAGTTCATTTTTTACGTCTTTTTTGAGGTTTTCTAGGTTTTTGTTTACGGTTTCCTTTATTTGCTTTTTTGTTTGGGCAACCTTTTTATCTAGATTCGGACGGCAATCAGCTAGACTAGAAAGCTCTTTGGTAAGATCGTCAATTGCTTGCTGGAGCTTTTCAGCATTACTATTAATGTAAGTCAGGTCATTTTTTGCATTATTACATAAATCATTTAGATGAGTAAGACAACGATTCAATGCAAACTCCATGCAGCGGGGGGCAACTTGTCGCAAAATTACATTAATTGCTTCTTCGAGAAAAGATTCAAACTTTGATACTTCCCAAAGTTTTACCGCTTTCTTTTGTAATTTGTCTACAGTTGCATCCTTCAGTTCATCCTCCCAATCAACAGTCCATACTTCTCTAGCTAATGCTTCGGCAGCTTCATGATCTTTAATATCTTGATTACTGAGAGATGATTGACGGAGAAAATCCTTAGCGCAGAATGCTTGCCTAGCAGAAACTTCAAATACGCGGTCTGTGTCGCCCAGTTCGAGGTTATTAGCAACAAATTGTTTTACCATTTCGGTATCTATGTCACCTCGACGACGCTCATCGATTTTATTAACTAAAATATATAAATTTTCTTGACTGCTTGTTCTAATAACTTTGTGAACTTCTGCTTTAATCTTTTCGGCCGCTTCAGCTCTCAATTCAGTGAAATTAAGGACAAGTAGCACAAGTTGGCTACGCTTAAGTTGCTTGGAAACTACAATTTCTAGTTTTTCGCTGACTCCGGCTTCACTTGGCCCAGGCGTATCAACGATTACAAGATTACCTAGCTTCTCTAGTTGTTGATTTTGCTGTGTTCTGAAAAAAGGAGTTTCGATAGATGGAATGTCATTGTCATTGAGCAACTGGAGAGGATCTTGATCTTGGGATACTGCCAGAATGTTGCAAAGACGGATAATATGATTCAACTCTGTCAGGATCTTGTTAATATTCTTACTGCCATAGATTTCTTCGGAAATCCCAAAATCTGTATCACTGTGGATTTCTTGGAGTAAACTTGCTAAATGCGGATATTCACCAGTATGTTTAAGAACTTCTTCCATCCCTTGCTGCTCAATTTTCAGCCTGATAGCATCCAATGCTTTCTTAAATGCTTCACAAATTCGAGGACTCAATTTTAGAATCGGCTCTGCTGCATTTTCTTTCAATACAATCTCTGTTGGCAGTGTGGTCATCGCTGTAGCAGAACTTGGCAGGAGTTCTTGACCAATAATGGCATTAATAATTTTGGACTTGCCAGCATTCATCGGTGCGGCAATAGCCATTCTGAGTTTTAGGTCTGTGACTGTACCAATCTCCTTTTCAATTTCCTGTTGATATATCTGGTACTTATTTTCTGAGCTATCCTCAGACTTAAGTTCTTTGCTAGCGCGACCCATCAGAGTGCTAACTTCTTGTAACAGGACAATCACCTGTCTTTGCAGGTCTTGGACATTTGGGTTGGAGGCTTGAGAAGTCATAGGGTTTTTAGTTGGTGTTTATGGTTAATGGTAGCAGAGATTGTATAACAACTTTAAGCAATTTGTAATCGTTTCCCCAACGTCTGAGGTTCTGGTAGAGGTTTGCCATCTTCTTGATAGAGTTCAATCAATGTTTCTAACAATTCTTGTCCGTGTTTTGCCGCTTCTTCGTAAGTGTGTCCGTGAGTGCAAGGCTGCATGACATCGGTAAACTCAGGCAAGCTGACAACAAAAAGTCGATCTTCTTCTGACCATTGGATGATGAGACTATAATGGCTATTCATTCTTCTATCTCCTTCAGCTTCTGCAAAAATGCCAGCTAACGGGCTTTAGGATATTGTAGCCGATCGCCCAAACTACAAAAACCTGGTTTCTGAGTCTTGCATCCCCTCGCAGATGTACAATGGTTCGATCGCACCCCTCGACCTTAACCACAATAAAGCCATACTCGACCCAAAACCAGCAACATCAGATAAAAAGCGGTAAAAAACTAGAAAATGGAAGCAATACAACTATCTTTGTTCTCAAACGAAGAAGAATTAATTCCTGCCAAAAAGCAGAAAAAAGCAAAATTAGGGCGTTACGAACGCATCCAACGCGAACTAGAAGCAAATGACTGCGACCCCTACAAGATATTCATTGATATTGAATCTCAGTCACTGCCAAAATCAGACTATACATTTGTCGATCTTTTTTGCGGTGCGGGCGGAATGACACAAGGTTTATTGCAAGCAGGTTTTCGACCAGTAGCCAGTGTTGAAATTAATCCCATCGCCTCGGCAACTCATACAAGAAACTTTCCCGATTGCCATCACTTGTGCGAGGATATAAACAACTTAAATCCCCAAAAGTTGCTCGCTGAAATTGGTTCGCCACGAGTTCATGTTGTTGTAGGTGGACCGCCGTGTCAAGGCTTCTCAGTGGCTGGAAAACGCGACCCCAACGACCCTCGAAATCGCTTATTTAGAGAGTTTGTCCGCGTAGTCTCAGAAATACGCCCTTGGTATGTTGTCATGGAAAACGTACCGGGAATATTGACTATACAAAAAGGAGCTGTTAAGCAAGCCATTTGCGAAGCTTTTCAGGAAATTGGCTATCCCCATATGTCCGTTGCTGTTCTGGAATCAGCAACCTATGGAGTCCCGCAAATCCGCCCGCGAGCTATTTTTATTGCCAACAGATTTGGGATGCAAAATCCCTATCCCAAGTCGCAATTGTTGCCCGAACAATACAAAGCAATCGAGTCAGCAATTGATGATTTACCAGAGTATACTCCCATCCCAGAAATTAACCACGAATGGACTCGTCATTCTGTTCAGTACATGCAAAGACTTGCTAAAGTTCCACCAGGCGGTTCCTTGTATGAAAGCTACGCCGATGCTTTCAAGCGACAGTATCCGGGAAAACCGAGTATGACTGTTAAAGAAAATCATGGTGGCACTCATATTCATCCTCATCTTAATCGTGTTATTTCTGCTCGTGAAATGGCTAGATTGCAAACTTTCCCGGATTCATTTATTTTTGAAGGTTCGATGAAAAAGGCAATGTGGCAAATTGGAAATGCCGTGCCGCCCCGTTTAGCAGAGTGTATCGGTTTTGCACTTATTCCATATTTGACTGATATTGCGCTTAACAAACCTAGCTTAGTTCCGATTAAACCTCCCGAACAGATTCAGCTAGTTTTTGATTAAGAGCATTTCGCCAAGTTTCAAAATCATACCAGCCACATCCTGTGCAGCCTTCCTCAGATTCAGCGCCGCGCTGATGTATGGAAGGCCAGTCTTCGCCTCTTTCATACCAAAACTTGATTCCAAAAGGTGTGCCTCTTTTCCCTGTTTTGATGCAGCGTTCGCAGCTTCGAGATTTTAGAAGATTGTGATTGCCTGAATCATCTTTTTTGAGCAACTGAAACTTTTTCTTTATTTCATATTCGCTCATAGATGCCAGGTGTGGTGGCTCATTATCTCCCCAACGCTCCATTGGGAATCTATGGTCAATTACTAACTCATGGGAGGCTCGTTTTCTCTGTTCGATGACATCTGTATAAGAGTAAACTTCTAGAATTCTTTTTACCAGAGAAGCGGGTATGTTAGCAGCGGAATTTGCTGATTTGATCTCTCCTGTCCACAAATCGCCCAAGCGTGTTGTCTGACAAGTTTGACAGTATCTCTTTTCTGTTTGAATAACTAAACCAGGGCGCTTCCTTGTTCCACGCTGCAATCCCTGAATCCCGCCGCCGCCAGCATATTGAGCTGATGCTATCTGTTTGCCTTCGCACTCCCGACAGTGCCATTGTTGGTCGGATAAAAGATTTAAAACTCTCAATTGAGTTGAATTTTGTTTGAATTGAGCTTTAATTAGACCTCTTGCAAAATAGTTTTATGATATAATTAAAGGTTTTACTGAAAATTGGTTGAATCCCAACTTCTGACTTA
>PVWI01000042.1 GCA_003003725.1 filamentous cyanobacterium Phorm 6
CTTCTTCAACCCGCGCACCATCCGGGTTTTGTTTGACAAGAAGCGGTTTCAACCGCCCGGTCTTCTGAAGAAAATAACGTAATTTTAATTGCTCTTCTTCAACCCGCGGAGGCGGGTTTT
The DNA here is from genome assembly GCA_003003725.1 of filamentous cyanobacterium Phorm 6. Lineage (GTDB taxonomy): Bacteria > Cyanobacteriota > Cyanobacteriia > Cyanobacteriales > Microcoleaceae > Microcoleus. The sequence goes on from PVWI01000042.1 coordinate 121, forward strand.
GTTTCTGTAGACGCGGTTTCAACCGCCGTCTTATCTTGGGAGTTTGTTTCTTTCAATAATCCCACCGCCCAACAGTACATCTCCGTCATACCAAACAGCGGCTTGTCCGGGGGTAATGCTCAACTGTGGTTCGTCAAAAATCACCTTGACCCTTGTACCGCTGGCTTTTTCGTCTGCTTGCGAGGGTTCTACAGGAATAATTGTAGCGGGGACGGGTTGCGATCGATAGCGAATCTGTACAGCAGCCCGAATCGGAGCAGTCGGTTGAGCGACAGAAACCCAATTTACTTTCTGGACCGTACACTCAGATTCTACCGCCAACTGTCGATCGCCCACAATCACCCGATTAGCACCAGCATCAAGTTCAATCACATATAGCGGTTCCGGCGCAGCAATTCCGAGACCCTTCCGCTGGCCGATGGTGTAGTGATGCACACCGTCATGCTGTCCGAGTACGCGGCCGGCCTTGTCAACAATGTCACCCTTTTGTGGCGCAATGTACTTATCCAGAAAAGCCCGCATCGAACCGTTACTTTCCACCAAGCACAAATCCTGACTTTCCGGCTTATCAGCGGTTGTCAAGCCAAATTCCGCCGCAATTCTGCGAGTTTCAGTTTTGGTAATTTCCCCCAAAGGAAACTCCGTACCCGCGAGTAAATCCTGTGTTAAATCATACAAAAAATAGGACTGATCTTTGCCAGGGTCGATCGCCCGTAGCAACTGATAGCGACCCGTATCTGTATCATAGGTAATGCGAGCGTAGTGCCCTGTCGCAATCTTTTCAATTCCTAATTCTTCGCGAGCAAACTTGAGCATCGGCCCAAACTTCACAGTTTTATTGCACTGCGAACAAGGCAGAGGCGTAATTCCTGCACTGTAACCATCCACCAAATAATCGACAATACTTGCCTTAAAGACCTCGCGGCTGTCCACAATGTGGTGGGGAACGCCCAAATCTTCGCAAATTTTAGCGGCATCGACCATTCCCTCAGAGCAGCACTGACCTTTGCCTTTCATCAACCACAGCGTTAAACCCACCACTTCATAGCCTTGATGGTGTAAAATTGCGGCTGCTGCGGAACTATCGACCCCGCCGGAGAGGCCTACGACAATCTTGTTCATGGTTCGGAGAGAAATTGCTATTTTACTGTTATTTCGTTCGATCGAGCTAATTGATTATACCACAAAAATACTACAAGCTGGTACTGCTGCTGTTAGCTGAAATTTTAGCACTAATAAGTAAAGCCACCTAATTAAACGTCAAATACTGATCGCTCAAAGGCTGACTGTGTATCTCTTCCTTCTTCTTCTTCCTTCTTCTTCTTCTTCTTCCTTCTTCTTCTTCTTCCTTCTTCTTCCTTCTTCCTTCTTCCTTCTTCCTTCTTCCTTCTTCCCTCTACTTATGACTATTCAAAAATTTGTTGTCACCGCCGACCAAATGCGGCAAATAGAAACCAGAATCTTTGCCGCTGGAATGCCCCAAGCCGCTTTAATGGAAAAAGTCGCCGGACTGATTGCTAGACGCATTCAGGAACTTTTGCAATCACAGAGAAGTTCGGCAGCGGATTGTATAACGGATTTAACGGATTTAACGGATTTAAGGAAAAGGAGAGAAGGGAAAAAGATTGTTAATTCTCAATTGCCAGCAATCGGCGTGTTGGTTGGGCCGGGACATAATGGCGGCGATGCTTTGGTTGTGGCACGGGAATTGCACTTTCAAGGATTCCCAGTAGTTATTTACTGCCCCTTTTCTAAACTTAAAGAACTCACCAAAAGTCATACTGATTATGCGCGTTATTTAAATATTCCATTTTTTGACAAAGTTGAACTCCTAAAAAAATGTGATTTGCTGATCGATGGTTTATTTGGCTTTGGATTAGAACGAGAAATTACCAATTCCACAGCCTGCGCGATTGACGAAATAAATAATTTAAATATACCCATTTTTAGTATAGATATTCCCTCGGGAATTCATACAGATACGGGGGAAGTTTTGGGGACGGCAATCCGGGCAAAACATACATTTTGTTTGGGTTTGTGGAAAATGGCATTTCTGCAAGACAAGGCGTTAGAATATATCGGTACGTCGGAGTTAATTGATTTTGATATTCCCACAGCAGATATTGCAGCGATATTGGGCGATTTTCCAGCAATCCAACGCATTACCAAAGCATCGGCAATTCAGCATTTACTATTACCCCGATCGCCAATTTCGCACAAATATACCAACGGTCACTTACTAATTATTGCAGGTTCCCGCCGTTACAGTGGAGCCGCAATTTTGTCAGCATTGGGAGCAAGGGCTAGCGGCGTGGGAATGCTGTCAATTGCTGTTCCTGAGTCGATGAAACCGATGTTGAGCAGTCATTTGCCAGAGGCTTTAGTTATCGGATGTCCTGAAACTCCAAGCGGTGGCATTAAGGAGTTGCCGGTAGGAATTGATTTGGGTGTGTATGATGCGATCGCAGTAGGGCCTGGTCTGACATTGGAAGCCGCGATCGCTGTAGAATCTGTGCTGGAGTCCGATCGACCTTTAGTTCTCGATGCCGACGGTTTAAATATCCTCGCTCAACTCGGCACAGTCCCGATTTTGTCGGAACGCTCAGCACTGACAATTATCACGCCTCATCCGGGCGAATTCAAGCGTTTGTTTCCCGAATTAGCGGACGAAATGGGCGATCGAATTGCCGTAACTCAAGCAGCAGCTCGGCTTTGCGGCGCAACAGTATTGCTCAAAGGAGCGAGAGTTTGCATAAGTTGGCAAGCAGAGGGCGATAGTACCGTCACCTACGTCAATCCTGAAAGCACCCCAGCCCTCGCCAGAGGCGGCAGCGGCGACGTTTTGACAGGCTTGTTAGGGGGACTGCTCGCAAGTGCGATCGTCCGCAATTCACCCGCCGAATCGGTTGCAGCAACAGCAGTTTGGTGGCACGCTCGAGCCGCAATCGCGGCCGCCGAAGAACGGACGGAATTAGGAGTAGATGCCTTTACTTTGACACAGTATTTAATTCCAGCTTTGCGAGATTTTTCTGAGTAAACAATAGACCTCGACCATAAGATTCGGTAAAAAACCCAGTTTCTTTCTTTGACTAACTCAAACGAGCGACGCTCAAATGAGTGACACTCGAAAAAGCGACTGTGCAGTCATAAAACCTAACAGTTATACCTGAAATATCAAATGCAAACACTCGAATGCAAAGAGGATTTCCATCATGTACACCGAAGAAAGAACCACGAACAATGAAACTTTGGCTCTCGCCGCCGATTCTACTTCTGGGTCAAATCTAGCCTTTTCTGAAGCATCTCGACTGATTAAACCCACTTTGCGGCGCGGTTCTACAGGTCAAGCTGTCAAGGAACTGCAACAGCTTCTATTTCATTGGCAATATTATTTCGGTCTGATTGATGGTATTTTCGGCGTCTATGTTGAAAACGCCGTCAAAGACTATCAACACCGCGTCTTTTTACTTGAAGATGGGGTTGTGGGTTCTCTAACTTGGCAAGCGCTATATTCTGGTGCACCCGATAAGCCGATTCAGATGATTGGTAGTTCAGGTAATGATGTCAAAATTGTTCAGAATGTCTTGAAATTGAATGGATACTATTTCGGTGCTGTTGATGGATTCTTCGGGCCAATGACAAAAGTAGCGGTGATCCAGTTCCAAACGAATAAGGGTTTACCAGCCGATGGAATTGTGGGGAAAAGAACTTGGCACGCTCTGAGCAACTTGCCGCATTAATCACACTTGAAATCGTTATCCGCAGGTAGGGACATGGCAATGCCCATCTTCGTGTCAACAATCGCCTGAAAGCCTGGAGAAATCTGGGTTTTATCCCAAGTCTAGATCCCCCTAAATCCCCCTTAAGAAGGGGGACTTTGATCGGACTCTTGTCCCCCCCTTCTTAAGGGGGGCTAGGGGGGATCTAGATTTAATAGTCAAACAGCCGTCTCTGACTGGGCTTGACCTTAAGTTGACACGAAGAAGGGCAATGCCTAAGTCCCTACTTCTCGTTGATGGAAATGCTGCGCGCGGGAATGCCGATCGCAAATTCTGTGCCCATTCCCGGCGCTGAAACACATTCTAAACTTCCCCCGTGTTTTTTTGTGACTATATCGTGGCAAATTGGCAGTCCCAATCCGGTTCCTTTGCCTTCAGCTTTAGTTGTGAAAAATGGCGTAAACAATTTTGCTTTGATGTGTTTTTGCATCCCAAATCCATTGTCAGCTATCCGAATTTTTACTGTACCATTTGTCGGTTTTCCGCTGCTGTTGTCCACAGAGGTCGAAATTGTAATCACATTGGGATTGCTCTCAATTTGTTTGTAGGTTTTCCCAAAATTTGATTCTTCCAGAGCATCGATCGCATTAGCGATCAAATTCATAAATACCTGATTCAATTGCCCCGGATAGCATTCTATATTAGGCAATTCCCCGTAGTTTTTGATGACTTGAATCGTCGGGCGATGGCTATTGGCTTTCAGTCGGTGCGACAAAATCATTAATGTGGTATCAATTCCTTCATGAATATTTGCAGATTTTTTCTCGATCCCGTCGGTACGCGAGTAATTTCGTAAAGATTGCATGATGTCACGAATGCGATCGGTTCCCAATTTCATCGAGTCAATCATCTTCGGCAAATCTTCTACTAAATATTCAAATTCAATCGCTTCTATTTCATCTAAAACTTGTTGTCCTGGATCAGGAAAGTTGTCTTGATAAACCTGGACTAAACTTATCAAATCGCTAACATAGTCTTTGGCATGATGCAAGTTGCCAGAAATAAAGCTAACGGGATTATTGACTTCGTGGGCAACTCCAGCCACCAGTTGTCCGAGTTGCGATATTTTTTCAGTTTGAACTAATTGTGCTTGAGTTTGTTGGAGTTGAATGAGTATTGCTTCTAAATCTTCAGCTTTTTGTCTCAACTGAGTTTCCGATGTTTGCAAAGCTGTTTCGGCGCGCTTGCGATCGCTAATATCGCGATTAATTACCAGGGCGTGCGCTTGGCCGCCGTACTCAAAAAAGTTCGCTTTTATCTCAAGATCGCACAGCGTACCGTCTTTTCTCTTTATGACAGCTTGACACGTAAATTCTTGGCGCTTGCTGACAGTTTGTTGGAATTCGGCGAATAAATGCAGATACTGTGGGAGAACATAATCAGGCGGAGTTAAATGCACAAACTCCTCCTGAGAATAGCCAAAAATTTGACAGAGTGCGGGGTTAGTTGCGATGACTTTACCACTGTCCAAATCTATCAGCGAAAGTCCGTCTGCTACTGTCTCAAATATGCTGCGGTATTGTTGTTCTTTTTGGACGAGTTCGACCTGGAACTGTTGCAGGTTTTCGAGAGATTCAGCCAACTGGCGGGATTTGTGTTGCTCGCGGGCGTAGATGCGGGCGTTTTCAATGGCGATCGCCGCTTGTGCCGTTAATAATTGCAACAGTTCCAGCCGATCGCGCGTAAATGCTCCACTCGCCAGATTATTCTCCAAATACACAATGCCAATCAACTTACTTTGATACAAAATCGGCGCGCATAAAATCGATTTGGGTTGGCAATTCTGAATGTAAGTATCCGATTGGTACATTGTTTCTTGACTTGCATCGCTCAACACCAACGGTTGCTGAGTTATCCCAACGTACTTGACTATAGAAATAGGAATATCTGAGCTCTTCTCAACCAGCATTGACTCCTGAAATGTTGCTGAATCGTGTAGGTTAGTATCCGACACTTCCACAAACAATTTGCCGTCTCGTTCTAAAATAATGCAGCCTTTTTGCGCGCCAGCATTTTCTAAGATAATGTGCAGCAGTTTTTTCAACAATTTTTCTAAGACAATTTCACTATAAATGACCTGAGAAGCTTTGATTACCGTTGCTAAATCCAAGATATTAGCATGACTAGATGTACTCGCAGTGACAGTTGCAGCAATCCGCGACTCTACAGCTTCAGGAAATAAATTGGCATAATATTGTTCGAGTTGACGGACTTTAGCTGTTGCGCCCCACTGGAGATAGCACACTCTGGCGTCGTTGAGATAACTTTTGACAAAAATCAGCCGATTTTGCGATAAATAAAATCGGGCAGCTAATTCATTAACGAGTGCGGCATCTTGAATGAAGCCGTTTTCCATCGCCAGGGCGATCGCACTATCGTAGCATTCTGATGCTTCATGCTTTTGTCCCGACAACCGCGCCACTTCCGCCCGGATTGCTAAATATTTGTGCTGATAATTCGCAGGGCAATTCTGTGCATATTCTCGAAGTTCTTCCAGGCAAATGTTGAGCTGTTCTAGGTAGAGTTGCCGATCGCCCTCACGGGCATCTGTACAAGCAGCAGCAAGGGCGATCGCCCGGTGAAAGCGAAAAACCGGACTTACAAATACGCCCGCTACACTAGGCAAAAATTTAACACCAATATTAGCATATTCTAACGCTCGATCGACCTCACCAAACCAATTCGCTATAGTTAGTTTGTATAGATAAACCACAAAAGAAGTTATCAAGTCGGCCGAGGATTCAGCAAATTTTAAAAGCTGAGCTTCGTCGATAAAAGTTGGGGGATTTTCCGCAGTCTCGGCAGTGCAAGTAAGTTGATAAATTGCCTGTTTGTTTAAGAAAAAATAGGCTATCATATTAGGGTCTATTTTTTCCAAAATTGGAATAAATTCATCAATAATTTCGGCGGATCTTTGTAATGAATCATTGCCAAAAAAGGTGACTACCAGATAATCAGCCGCAGCAGCTCCTGACCACTGATAAGCACCTGTTTCTAAACCGATATTAAAAGCTTTGAGCATCACAACTTTGCAGTCATCAATATATTTATTGTGGTGCATTGAATCTGCCCAAATATGCAAAATACAAGCACCTAACTCAGATATATCCCAACGTTCGTAAAGATTGAGAGACAGTTTTCCAGCTTCGTAACCGGCCTCCATCTCGCGATATTTAACAATCAAAGTTAAGGAATACAAAATGTAGCCAAAGGCGGAAATTCGGCAATTGCCATGTTCGATTGTTGCCTGCACCAACTTCATCGCGCAGAGAAATCTAGCATTGGGACTGGTAAAAAAGGCGATCGGGTAAAGTTCTTTCAAAATCCGGTGGGCGGCGAGTTGCAGCGGATCGGTGAGTGTCGGTAAATCGGCTAAATCTACGATGGATTCCCCAATCATCTCCTTCGTCTTCGCCAACTCCCGCAGCAAATACCCATCATCCGGGTACGCTTCAAACTCAATTCCCAACAATTGCAGCGTTTCGATACCTAACTGATAAGCAGCAGGTAAATCATTTTTCATCCGCAGACAAGTCATTTTCAACTCATTAATCCGACACCGTTCTAAAAATGTCTGAGTTCGAGGCAAAATGAAGTCTAGAATTGCCAAAGCTTCGTCATTTTTCCCATTCAAATATACAGCTTCGCCCAATTCAAAATACAGCGCCAAAGTTAACACATAATTATCTTCCCAGCTTTCGGCCGGCAAACAGTTGCAGCCCGACTGGAAAAAACTCAGCGCCGTTTCAAACGCAGAAGCAGCTTTCGCAGTTTTTCCAGCCTGCAAATTTAACTCAGCTAATTCATACTTTTCGTTTAACTCGCAAATCAACCCGCCAGCAAAATTCAAATGATTGACAATATCAAAAATTCGTTCTTCCCGTTGGGCTGCGGTACTTCTGTGCAGCAACAAACGCCCGATCGCCAAATGCACAGGTTCTTTCTCTGCGTCAGGAATCATAGCATAAGCAGCTTGTTGAACGCGATCGTGCATAAATTTGTAGCACACATCTTCGGGTGTTTTACCCAACTTGTCCAACTCTTCCGGCTCAAATACTTGCGGAATTCGATAGCTATTACCTACAGGTAAAATCAAGCCCACCTGCAACGCTTCCCACAAATCCTGCGCTGTTTGAGTCCAAATTTGTCCGCTAGCAACCGACAGCACATCCAAACTAAACTGATTGTTTATACAAGCAGCTAATTGCAAAATTCGCTGGGTTGCAGTTGACAAATTTTGAATTTTATTTACCATCAAATCAACAATATTTTCCGAAATATCCTGCCCTTCAATATATTTAAGATCCCACTGCCAATCGGCAGCCTGCGGGTCAAATCTCAACCAGCCTTTTTGATGCAAATATTTCACCAATTGTTTGAGAAAAAATGGATTTCCGTCAGTTTTTTGCACGAGCAAATTCGCCAGCGGACTCGCTGTTTCAGCAGCACATCTCAAAGTTTCAGCAATTAGTTGAATGGCGCTGTCAATTGTTAGCGGTTCTAAAGTAATAGCTGTCATCGGAATGCCAGCGGCTCGAATTGCCTCATTCGCTAGCATAAATGGATGCGTCGGGCTGACTTCGTTATCTCGATAAGCAACAATTACCAGCAAGTAAGGGATTTTTTCAAGGCAATTTTCTTCGTATAAATTAACTGTTGCAGCATCTATCCACTGGCAGTCATCGAGAAACATTACTAAGGGATGTTCGGCAGTGGCAATTGCTTGAATTAACTGCTGCATCACTCGGTTGAAGCGCTTTTGAGATTCAATAGGGCCGAGTTCGGGTACGTCTGGTTGCAGGCCTAAAATCAACTCTAATTCGGGGATGGCTTCGATCGCAACTTTAGCATTAACATCCAAAACTTGCAGCAGTTTTTCTCGCCACAACTCAATCTGAGCTTGGCTTTCAGTCAAAATCTGCTGCACCAAACTCCGCATGGCTTGATTAAAACAAGTGTATGGAACATTGCGCTTGAATTGGTCAAATTTGCCCGAAACCAAGTATCCGCGCTGCCTGGTTAAATTACGCAGAATTTCGTGGACTAATGCTGATTTGCCAATCCCGGAATAGCCACCTACCGAGACAATTTCACCGCTGCCTTTGCTGACGCGCTCGAACACTTGCAATAACTGTTCTATTTGTGCTTCCCGCCCGTAAAGTTTTTGCGGAATTAACAACTGACTCATGGCATCTAGTTGTCCGGGGATAAAATTAGAAACTGTACCTTCAATCAAATTTTGATTCTGGCAGCGTTCTAAATCTGCTAACAATCCGGCTGCACTTTGATACCTATCTTCGGCATTTTTTGCCATCAATTTTTCGGCAATTTCCGCCAAAACTTGGGGAATTTGCGGATTTAATTGTTGAATAGGAATCGGTTGTTTGGCAATGTGACAGTGGACTAATTCCAGCGGATCGGTGCTGCGAAATGGCAATTTTCCGGTCAGCAGTTCGTAAAAGCTGACACCGAGGGAGTAAAAGTCGCTGCGGTAGTCTACAGCGCGATTCATCCGCCCGGTTTGTTCCGGCGACATATAGGCTAGGGTTCCTTCTAGGCGATCGGGATTTTTTAAGTTTGCCGTTTCTTTATTTAACCGCGAAGCAATGCTAAAATCTGCAAGTTTTACTTGATTTGTTTCCGAATTTATGATAATATTAGCTGGTTTTATGTCTTTATGAATGATTTGATTTTGATGCAAGAATACTAAAGCTTTGGCTAATTGGATTGCGATGTTTAAAAATTGGGCGATCGGCAATTGGTAGCGCGCAACAGACAATGCTGATTCTGTCTGTGCTATCCACTGTTTGAGGGAGAGGCCGCCAAAGTCCTCTAAGACTAATACTAGGCAGTTTGGATGCGTTTCTAGGCGATCGACTTTGACTGTATACTGGCAATCGAGATATACGGTTATCTGATATTCGTGTTTTAAACGAGTTATCTGTTCTAGGGTAGGATATTCTGTATTTAAAACTTTGAGGATGGCAGGCTGTCGGTTTGCGATCGATACTGCCCTATAAATAACTGTGTTAGTTCCTTGGTGGATGAGTTCTTGCAAGTCATAGCCAGAAATCCTTAAAGCTGGGAGCATAGATTTTGATTCCCGTCAACAAATTGGTTTCTAATTCTATAGTGCACTATCCCAAATCTAAACAACACAGAGAAATTACGGATAATAAAAAATATTAGTACGGTACGCAATGCGCGCCCTAGCGAATATAGGGATGGTGGCTTATTCCCGGTTTTGGAAAAATTTTAGGTTTAGTAAGGAGAAATTTAGGCATAAACCAGGAATAAGCCAAGGCGCGCCAGTCACCGTATAGCAGGGGTTTGAAGCCCCTTCCTTCAGGCCGATTGTGATAAGAACGGAGTTTAAATCTCCGTTCTTATCACTTCGCTGTCAACTGTCAACTGTCAACTGTCAACTGTTTAAGAACTAGCCTTTGATGAACTTTTCTAATTTTTGAGCCATCTTCTCTACTATTCCCTGTGAAGTATCTGCCGCCGATGCTTCTGCTTCAATACGCTTGACAGCATCCTCTGGAAGATTCAGCAACTGCACTAATTTTTGATAAGCTGCGGCTTCGTCAGTGTTAATTTTCGGTTCATCGGGAGTGCGAGAACTAGATGAAATCACTTCATAGCCTAGTTGCAAAACTAATTCCCTTTCATCTTGAGTTTCTAGTTGGTGAATCAACTCATCAAGGGGAATATTTTGCATGATATAGTCCCGCAGTTCCTGTTGCATCTGTTGTCCGTCGGCATTTGGGGCAAACAAACTGCAAAAGCGATCGAGCATGAAATTAACTTCTTCTGTCGCCAGTTCGCCGTCAGCCCAGGCCATTGAAGCAACAATTCTCAGCAGGTTCATCTGGCGGGGCGTAATTGAGGGAGGTGGTGGGGTTTGCATAATTAAAATTGGTAATGGGTAATTGGTTATTTGTTATGAGTTATTTGTTACTGGTTATTGCTGAGTTTTTATGTCATATCCGGTGAGACAACCATCATAAAAGTCTTTTTGAGTAAGGAATTGAGTCCTTCCCTAGCGGCCTATAGTTTTGCACTGAGAACGATCGCTCTCAGTACAAAATTTATGATAGGTAATTAACCGGACACGATTTTATTAGTTATTAAAACTAACAAATAACAACCAACAAGTAACAAATAACAACTGACTACTGACAATGATGTCACAATTTCGATAGAGAAACTCCCAGCCATCCAGTAAAGTTTTGTTTCTGAATAGCACTGGGCTGTTCCACGGGGGCGATCGAGTAGCGCGTCGGCCGCGATGTGGCGAGAGTAACGCGACAAGTCCGCAGTTCGTCTTGGTGAAAAACTGTTACTTCGATCGTGTCTCCCGGCTGATAATCCTTAAGCCTCTCAGCCGCTTGTTCTGTATTTACCACCCGAAAACCGGCGATCGCCAGCAACTCGTCCCCAGCGTCAATTCCGGCCAATTGTGCCGGAGATCCTGCTTCGACAAATTTCACCATTTCCCGCCCGTTTTCCGTTCCCAATGTCCAACCGATACGAGGTGTTTCGCTAGTTTCACCTATGGCAAGTTCCAGCCCGAAAGGTTCCAGATATTGGTTGTAAGGCAGTTCTTCTGTGCCGTCTACATACCGCGCGAAAAAATCGCTCAAATCGATGCCGGCAACGGACTCGATCGCACTTTGCAACTCTTCGGGAGTAAAGCCGATTTCTGTCGGTCGCGAGTGAGAATTTAACTCCCCATTTGATGTCAGATTCGCAGGCTTGGCTTCTGTTTCCGAGTTTAGGTCAAAATCGTCATTTTCCGTCGAATTATTGCCACCAAACTGCTGCCACATCAAACGCATCACATCGTCGAGCGATCGATCGTTGCCATGTCTGGCTCGAATCAACAAATCGAGCAAAAACGAAACAACTTCCCCTTTCAAATAATAAGAAATCTGCGAATTATCGCTGTTAGCATCCCTACGATAAAGTTTAATCCAAGCATCCCAGCTAGACTCGCTCACAGGCTGTACGCTTCGCCCCGGAATCGTCTGCAAGCGAGTGATCTGCTTAGATATATTTTGGAAAAAACCTTTGACATTGTAGAGATCAGCTCGAAAAGGAATCACCAAATCGTAATAACTGGTCGTGCCTTCAGAGAACCATAAAGAAGGAGTATAGTTCTCTTTTTCGTAATCAAATACTTCGAGAGCCTTCGGTCGAATGCGCTTGACATTCCAGAGGTGAAAAAACTCGTGAGCCACCAATTGAATAAAGCGTTCGTACTTATCTTTAGCCCGAAAACTAAAACGCGGATAGTTGAGAGTGCAGCTCTCCTTGTGTTCCAAACCACCAAAACCAGAGCCGGACAAATGCAGGAAAAACACATAACGTTCGTAAGGTAAACCGCCGAACATTTTTGCCTCGACTTCAATGATTTTTTGGATGTCTCGAATTACGCGATCGGGTTCTAAATTGCCTTTCCCCCAAACCACTAGCTGATGGGCTTTTCCCATCACTTCAAAATCGTAGACTTCGTGACAGCCAATCTCAAAAGGACTATCGACAAGAGTGTCAAAATCCGCAGCAGCGAAAGTAAGATTTTGCCCGAAAACAGGTGGCAAAGTAGTCACAGTGCGCCATTGGGGATCAGGTGGCACAACTGTCACGGTGTAGCAGTGGCGCTCAAAACCGGGCAAGAAAAAGCACAGAGCCGCCGGATTGAAATAACCGTGAGTCGAGTCTAAATGATTGGTTCTGACTGTTAGTTCGTTGGCAAAAATGCGATAAAAAACCGTGATATCTGACACCGAATCGGTCTCGATTTGCCAGTGATTTTTGCTAATCTTGCGCCAAGGTAAAGCACGTTCGCCTCCAAGAGGGCGAAAATCTTGCAAATGGCGGGCGTACTCTCGAACCAAGTAAGAACCGGGAGTCCAAACAGGCATTTTTAAATCCAGAACTGGCTGCGACCAACCTTGCACGCGCAAAGTTACTTCAAACAGGTGGGATTCAGGATTGGGCATCGCTACCGAATATTGAATTGTCGGTGCTGTTAGTTGCCGATTCAGGTTGTCGGCAACTTCCGAGGTATCAAAGCGAGTGACATCTGTCATTTACTTGCCAAATTCATCAAGTGTTTGAGGTTGATCAAATGGATAGTTTGGTGACTTGGATCGATTTTAATCCAGTTTTTACTGTCCAAGGTTTTCATAATTTTGCTGGTTTCATCTAGGGTAATACCTGTGATGTCAGCTAAGTCTTGATAAGGGATATTAAAGATATCTCTGCCCTCAGCACTTTTTTTACCGTAGTTTTCTCCCAGCTCGACTAAAATATTTGCTAGTTTAACCGCTGGCTGGCGGTTCCCGAGTTGAGAGCGGAGATTGGTTTCGCGGAGTCGCCGCACCATCAGTTGCAGCATCCGGTGGTGCAATTGTGGGTCTTTAAACAGGGTTTGGATAAATCGCTGAGCCGTGACGCTGATCAGCCGCACGGGCGATAGAGCAAGTACGTCATTCGATCGCGGAGATTCGTCAAGAATCGCCATTTCGCCGAAGAAAGCACCCTGTCCTAAAATAGCCATCGATACAGCTCGATCGTTTGACAAGCGCCGGACTTTGACCCAGCCGGACACCACAAAATAAATCGCGTTGCCCCAAGAATCCTCCATCAGCACAGCTCGGCCTGGGGGATACTCATGCTTGACGGCATTTGATAGCAGCCCTCCCAAGGTTTCTGGGTTAGCACCCTTAAATAGGGGGAACAACTCACTGAAAGCTTCTGTCTTCATGCAAACTCGCGGAGGTGTGAAATATGATTAAGTGACAGCGAACAGCTAGGGAACGATCTGATGTTTGAGAACACAAACAATCCGTTACTCCTTTAGATGATAAGGGCGCAGAGGTGCGGTTCGTGTGACATACTCCTACATCAAACCGAGTACGGTTATGATGTAGGCTTCTTTGCAGCCCGATGAAGGGTTTGCAAAATTTCCTTCGCGGTACTTTTGTCCATAGTTCCTACTACAGAAAGCTTCCCACTACGGCGTTTTATACTGGGGAAAATGCCCAACCCCAGTCTTTTTAGATTAATCGCAGCGTTGATGTCGCGGTCAACCGTCAAAGATTCCTGCTCATCCCAATAGTCTCTGATGCTGCAATCGGTGAAAATTATTTCATCTCGATAACTGAGAACCGTTGAGGTGTAAGCAGGATTTTTGGAAATAACAACTGCCCCAGCTTTTAAGGCTATGTAGTTCAGCGTTGTAAAGAAGTTACCAAATGCAGCATCAGACCAAGACTTATTTAATCCCGACTTTGCTGCTTGACCATTTGGTAGGAAAGTCCCATCTTCAGCCTGTTTGATCTTGTTCCGTTTGGTCAAGCCTTTCAGGTTCAAGTCTTCGTGAAAGAAGACCTTCTTGTCAGTTCTTACTAGCTTATGGGCTATTTTATACTGGAAATCTTTACGACAACGAGCAATGCGTTGATGCTGTCTAGCTTCACGTTTTGCCAGTTTTCGCCTCGACTTGCTACCTCGTTTCCGCTTGTTTCGCTTAGTCGAAATCCGATCTAATTTGGCTTGATTCTTGCCCAGAGGTTTGAGTGACGGTAGCTTTCCACCCTCAGATGTTGCCAAGTACACATCTTCGTGCAGCACTGCATCCAATCCTAATGAATTGTCCCAAGTCGGGGTAATCATGTCCTGGCTTTGAGTTGGCACATTCACGTCCTCTAGGACGAATTGAATAAACCAACCATCAGCCTTTTTCGTGACACTGACTTGCTTGACGATGAATCCGTCTGGAATAGGACGGTGCATTCTGACTTTGACAGATCCCAACTTGGGGAGTCTCAAGTACAGCCAGTTTTTCCTAGTTAGCTTGATCCAGTTATTGCTGGCAGTAGCAAAAGTCATAGTTCTGAAACTGGCTTCAGATTTGAACCGTGGTCTACCCGACTTGCCACCACTACCGTCGCCAACGATGAATCGCTCAAACGCTTTATCAACACGCTTCGACACATCTTGCAGGATTGTCGATTCAACCTCTGAGAAGTCTAGTAACTCACCGCTATGAAAAACTTTTACCAAATCTTTCTTGATAATTGGTAATTGCTTTTTTTGGGCGTAATAGTTGGGCTTTTCTCGAACGGATGCAATACTACTGATTAGCGGGCAAGCATTTACGCTTGAACGATTCATCGACCACCAATCAAACCTGTCTCCCAATTGGCGGTTATACCAATAACGACAAATTCTCAGCCACTCGTTTAATCTGAGTTTCTGATTAGTGTTGGGATAAAGTTTGTATTGGTACGTCGTCTGCACGATTGTTTTGAGGCTTGGCTTTGATTGATAATATCGTAGCATATTGTTCGGCATTAACACTGTAGGCATGATTAATATGTATTAAGAATAAAGAATTTGTTGGTCTCGTCATCCACCCGCTCACTGCTCAATGCTTTAAACGCATGAGGTCGCAAGCGGGTGGAATCAGGAGTCTCACCGCGTCTTTCATCCCACACTATATCGAAGCGATATAGTGTGGGGATTCCCGTCTGTTTAGCTAAAATTTGCAGATTGTTTCATCCTAAACGGTTTACAAACGTCCCACTGCCTGTTGAATTTTGCCCAATAGAGGTTCTATGTAGTCTGGCCAGCCGATCGCGATTGACTGCGTGTGGGCGAGAGTTTCCGGCTCGATCGCATCTGCCGTCCACCTCAGCGGTTGACCTTGCAAATCGCAACAAACCAATCCGGCTGCTTTTGCCAAAGCCAGAGGCCCAGCAGTATCCCACACTTTAACTCTGCCGTTGAGATACAGGTACAAACCGGCGCGACCTTCTATGATTTCCATCACTTTTAGGCCAAAGCTGCCGAGGGAGTAAAATTCGACTCCAGGGATGCTTTGGGCGATCGTCCCGGCATAGTTTTTCTGGTCTCTGTCTCCGAGAATAATCTTACAATTTAATGCTGTCGGAGCCGCGGGTTTGCACAGGGCGATCGGCTGTGGCGCTTCGGTTCCCACAGTTTGGAACAATCCCCAATCTTTGCCACCAAAATACATTTTGTCAAAAGCCGGAGCGTAGATCCAACCTGCCACCGGTTCGGCCTCAACCAGCAGCCCCACCATCACAGCATAGTGCGGTTTTCCCTGAATAAATCCCTCCGTCCCGTCCAGGGGATCGATGCACCAGAGGCGCTGGTAATTTGCCTGGTAAGCGGCTCTAGAGGCGACGTTTTCCTCCGTGATCCTACCGTCTTCAGGAAACAAAGCGCTAAATGCAGCCGATAGTTGCCCGTCTAGGTAGCGATCGATACTCGTCACGTAGTCATCAGGCCCTTTCTCAGAAACTTCAAAAGGTTGGGCCGCAAGCTTGTAAGCTGCTTGACCGCACTCGCGCATGGTGTAGCGAATTTTTGCGTCTTGCTCAGGAGAAATATACATGAGGTTAAAAATAAATGCTTCAGCTAACTTCAGGATAAAAGCTTAATTCATTTGAATCGCTCGATCGGCCCCTGTGACTGTTTTTGACTCTTACAGGATTGGCGCGCGGGTATCAAAAAACCTGATTTCGTGACCTCATGGTAGTTGCGATACAAGCCCCAGACAGGATTCGGGGAACTCAAAAAAAATTGAGACATTAGCCACAGCAGCCAGATTTATCTAAAATCCCAAATCCCAAATCCCAAATCCCAAATTGAGTGACCGATCGCACCAGCAATTTCAATAGTAGAGGTTAACACTCCCAAAGCGTGAACGCGCAGGAATTCTTTGAGCTACGAGCCAACTTGCTCAGACAGGATTTCTCTCTTGTTCAAATTTCCCAACAGTCAACAATCAATAATCAATCATTTCCGGTTGCATGGGTATTGTTCAAATTTACCAACAGTCAAGATTCCCGTCCAGTCGCCCACTTATCCCGCCATTTCACAGTCCCTTCCGAAGCCAAAACCCAGCGGCGACAAACCAAATTTTCTCGCAGCGGCGACAATCCTTCCCGCAGCAACGCATACTTATAAGAAATCAACTTCCCCGCACTTTCATTAAAAGGAATTTCCCCAAACCAAGTATTAGTATTGATATACTCCAGCGGGTAAGCCTTGCTAATATCCCAATTCCCCAATTCAGGACAATCTCCAACTACCACAATTCTTTCCCCAGGCTGAGTTTTCACGTTGTTAAGCTGTGCCCGTACAATAGTTTTCGCCTTAACTCGCTCTCCAACCCTGCTAAAAATCATTACTTCCTGCGAATCCAACTCTAAATTGTACAACATCCCCTCTTTAACTTCAAACTTGCGACGCGATAAAACCTCCGTATGCTCTCCATCAGGCAACTCAGTATCAACCGCTTCAACAGTCACAGAATCGCCGCGATTCATCGCTACAAACACCACAGAATCGCGATAGCGGCGCACGTAACAATAAACATCAGCAGTTAGATATTTTTGCCACTGACTCCCCATCGAAATAGCAGGATTCAGCCGCCGCAATCCAGACAGCAACCGTATATCTCGGTAAATCTGCGAATCCGTATCCCACTGTTCCATCATCGGGCGGTTGTAAGGGTCATTTCCCCCATCAGTATCATCATGCAGATACTGTTCAGTGCCATAATAAAGGCACGGAATGCCACGACTTGTCATGATTAGACATATCGCCAACCGGAGCATTTGTCGATCGGCATTCAACGACTGAAACCTCGGCATATCGTGATTGTCAATAAAAGTAATCAACTCCGTCGCCCCGTAATAGCGATGATCCAAGTCCAGAACATCCTGAATCAACTGAAATCCCGCTTCAGCCCCCTGTCCCAATACTTCTCGAATTGCCACGCACAGACCAAAATCTAAAATAGTCATCCCCGACTCATTGACAAATTCCACAGAAAGGTCATTTCTCGGGTCGCTATAAATCCACTCACCAAAGATAAAAACATCAGGTCTATGTGTTAAAATGTCAGCAGTAAATTCCTGCCAAAACCAGATAGGCATATGCTTGACCGTATCAACCCGCAAAGCATCAACACCTCTGTCCAGCCACTGTTTAATTGCTGACTTAATGTAACTGCGATAGGCAGTATTGTTTTCATTAAAAGTTGCTAAGCCCGACAGTTCGCAGTTTTGGACTTGCCATTCGTCTTCCCAGTTTGTCACTTCGCCGTAGTGGTGATACCAGTTGTTTTTATCATTGTTAAAATCAGCTATTTTTACGCCATCGTCGTAGAGTTCCCCTTTCTTGCCGCTAAAATCTGGGTTGCTGTGATTGCAGACAATATCGAGGACGAGTTTCATGTTTCGCTGGTGCAACTCCTGTACTAATTTGTCAAATACGGTATCTTTACTTTCTTGTGTTTGGTTGATAGAAGGATTATCGCCTTTGGCAATAAAGCGAGGATTTAGTCGCTTAAAATCTTTAGTCCAGTAACCGTGAATCGCAGCTTGTTCGATAAATAATGCTTCAACTTGCTCGAACAGCGGCGTCAGCCAAACTGCGGTAACACCCATATCTTTTAAGTAGTCGAGTTTGTCGAGAACTCCCTGCAAGTCGCCGCCCCAATATTTGCCCCAATCTTTACCTTCAGGATCGTACAGTTCGGGATTTGGGCCTTCGTTATTTTCCGGGTCGCCGTCATGAAAGCGATCGACTACAATGAAATAAATTGTTTCTTGGCGAAATTCAATGTCTCTGGTGTAGAGGAATTCTAAATCGAGTTCGCTTTCTGGTTGAACTTCTGCTACCAGAGACTCAATTTTTTCTTCAGGTTTGGTAGTTTCGTATTGAGAGGAAGTTTGATCGGGAGTGACTGGTGTCATGAGATTTATTTTTTTATATTGTAAGATTGGTCAGTTATTCAGAGTTAGAGTCGGAGATAGTTTTCCTGTCTGACTGACTGTTACAGCATAATACGGAATTTACTGGTTTAATAAAATCTGTCTTTAGACAGATGGCGGAGTCGTCTATAGGTTTGTATTGAGGACTGAAGTCCTCAAAGTTTGATGAGGACTGAAGTCCTCACTACAAACCAATTTGATGGTAGTTGTGCGATTCCCTGGCCGATAGCTGCGCTTCACGGACTTTTTCCGCTTTTTTTATCCCTCCCGCAAATTTTGGATATCTTGTTTTTTGAGATTTTTGTGGGGTGAGCCGAAGATCCCGCTTCTGTATTCGATTTAAATGCCGATCGGCGACTATCTCAACAAACTCCATCAAATGCTTTTGGATCGAAATTCTTACGGGAATGCCGATGGTTCGGGCAATGGTCGAACTCATCGAAGATTTGGCGCTGCAATATCAACAGGAGGCGTTGCTGAATTCGATCGGGAATTACACATTTTATTGGGATTGCTTTCTCGCAACTATCGGGAATCAACGAACTACAGCCACTTCCTCAACTTCCACTTCAGAATGCTCCACCCGAAACACATTTGCATTCAGATTAGCAACAATTTGTTTCCCCTGCTGCGTCAGTTCCAAATAGCCGATCGCATCCTTGACATACCGATAAACCACATTCCAATAAAACTTAGGATACCCATCCCGCAAATCCCCCGGATTGTGATACCCCAAAACCTGATTTTGACCAGTCTCCTCAAACTCGTAAAACAGCCCAGTAACCTTTTGCAAATATCGCGGATCGCTCAACTGACCGATTAAATCCGCCGCCCGCACCAAACCCGGATAATTCACAGTATCTTGATAGTCATCATCCCGAGGAACCGGGAAACGAGTTAACTCAATATTCTGCTTAACCAAGTCCGCATCAATCAGTCTGTGACCCCCAAAACGCTCTTCAACAAACATTTTTCCGCGATCGACATGATAAGGGGTCAAACTCGCATCAGTCGCCCCCCGAGGTAGCGTTAATTTTATGTCGCCTATTCCCGTCGCATACAGACCTAAATCTGTTCTATCTTGCCGACAAACGCCCTTAACATATCCGATATCGTGGCACAGCAAAGCTATGTGGAAGTGCAGCCAATCTTCGCAGGAAACACCACCCTCGCGGATGTGCTTGCCTCGCAGAATTTCTTGGCCTACCAATGTCACTAAAATAGTGTGTTCTACATTGTGGTAAAGAGCATCACTATTAGCAATATTTTCCAAAGCCATATCGGCTACCCAAGCAATAATCTCGGCATAGTCAGATTTGAACCCGCCGTAAGTGTGGCGGTAGCCTTCAATTAGCCGATTTACAAAAGCATTAATCAGCAGTTCAGTTGCGTTAAACATATTCACTTGCCTGAGCTAAAGTAGCTTGTTAAATTATTTTTATACTTATTGTTTTTGCTGCTAGCGTTTGATGTTTTAGCATTTCTCAAAATTAATGCTACAAAATCATTTTTGTTTTCCACCCTGTGTGTTAGGTGCGCGGCACGCTCGAAACAGCCGATCGCATTTCAAGATTTTTTGAGCGTGCGACGCACCCTAGAACTACTGTTGCATAATTAAGAATTTGTCTTATTTTTTACTTATCTGCCACGATGAATGCCCGCTCCTATCTAGAGGCATTCACTAATATTATCAAAGATTATGGCTTAAATTTGGAATCTCGCAACTAGCAGAGCGGTACACCCGGTAAATAATTCAACTCGACGGGCGATCGAGGTATGAGACCCCTCAATCAACAGTACGACGTTACATCTTCCCCGCATACGTCAGCCAAAAACGAGAGCGATCGAAAACGCAACCCCACTAATTCCTCATACACAGGATTCAGCTTGCACATACCGCCTATGTGCAAAAGATGATGTCCCCATAGCTGGATATCTCTCTCAAAAGGACACCGTGCGGGTATAAGTTGGCACAACCACCGAGCTACTTGCCGATCGCCCACTGCAATGCGATCGAGCCATTGTCGCACTGGTTGGACGAGGCGATCGCCAAAACTTAAGTATTGGCACTGATTTTCAGGAAAAATACTTGTAGTTGAGTTCATGATTAACCTCAGTAATTATTACTAACAAAAACTTCTAAATCACCCTTCTTAATCATCAACCAAACCCGCCGTTACCACAGTGACGTGAATAAGCTTTTCGCGTGACACTCACAGCCCCAAAATGTGATATGGAAAGCTAACAGTTGTGATTACAAGTCCGCAAAAGTGTGAGACAGATCACCCCCTTGACCCGCTCTATCATGTATCTTAAGATAGATAAAAAAATAAATATAACTTCTAACTCCCCGCATCTACTTTGCCCTCCTACTTACCTGCGATGTACTACCCGCTCAATTTACTAACATAAGGTTTAAGGCAATGATGAAACAAAAATATAAATATGCCGACCTTTCTCAACGCCCCCACACAGATGCCGTGCTGGAAAAACTCCCTGTAGAAGTTAAGGATTGGGCCGAAAGCTTGCCTTGGAACCAGCGGCGCTACGTTTTGTCCCTCTGCTACACGCTGTGTGCATCTACTCCAGAGTTGCAAGCAGAATTTTTAGATGACTACACCGCCGACGGCTTAGTATCAAAAATGTTTGAAGATGTAGATACTCTCAACCGAGTCAAAGAGTATTTAATCAGATTCCGAGTCAAAAAAGAATTAAATGAATCTGATTTAAGAAGCTACATTAAACAATTTTATATCCACTCTGCTCAACAAGCCCGCCGCCAAACTGACCAATATTTAGAAGCTGCACTCCGCTTCGTCTTGAATACAGAAGAACGCAATAATGTTTTTAACTACATTTTGGGTTTTGAATTTATTAAAATTGTGTTTCAAATGAGCTGGTTGCACCACGAAAGATTAGCGAGACTGCAAAAAAATCAGTCGCAGTTTATTGAAGCCTATATCAAGCCGATTCAACACGCACACAGAATTAATGGCATAATTGTACCGAAAGATGAGAGAATCTTTTTTGCCAGACGCACCTATTACGTTCAACGACCTAACATTTCTTACAGAAAACTCATTGAGTTAGTCATGGCTAGTTTTACTACAGAAATGGTGACTCACTGCGGATTTTCGATAAGTCGCCACTCTCAAGCTTTGCGCTTTGACTGCGATTACATTTACGATCCAGAACCAGAAGAAGAAAGATTTCCTACTGACTTGCAATTTATTCATTGACTCTACGCAGTCAAGTGTGCACGGAGTGTTACACCCTACGTTGCTTTTTCTCTTTACCTTTTTCTCTTTACTTTTAGTTGCGTGTTGCGCCAAGGAGAGTTTTTGAAGCATCCGACTCCTAGTAGGCAGTTAACAGTTGACAGTTGACAGTTGACAGTTGAGTGCGAAGTTTTTAGGCAGGGGATTTAAGCCCCAGCCTAAAAACAATCCACCTAAAGGTGGGGGCATAAATCCCCTGTGATGCAGGTTAAAACCGGGTTTTTAAGCCGGATTTGATATAAAAGAGGATGGCTGTATCACTTAGCCTTCCGCTTGCATTTCTTCAATGTCAAACCAGCTAACTATCACTCCCGCCAGCGGAATAGCCAGAAAAATTCCTAAAAGTCCTGCTGCTCTCGCGCCTATTAACAGTGCAAAAAATACCACTACCGGATTGAGGTTAAGCGAATTTTGCATGAGTCTCGGATGAATAAAGTTGTCTTGAATTTGCTGCAAAACAATGCAAACTGCCAATACTTTCAAAGCCAGCCACACACTTTGAGACAATACAATAAAACAAACTAAGCTAATTCCCAGCGTCGCTCCTATCCCCGGAACTAAATCAAACAATCCGATAATAAATGCTAAAATCAAAGGAAATTTCACGCCTAACAACAGGAAAACTACAAAGCTTGTTGTTGTCAAAAATAACATTAACAGAATTTGTGCCTGAAAAAATCCTAAAAAATTTCGCTCTATTGTTAAACTTAAACGCCTGTGGAGGTGTCGGGGTATAAATTTGAGAACCAACAGCCACAGCCTCTCTCCATCAAGTAACATGAAAGAAGCCACCACCATAATTAATATTAAATTCAATAAATTGGTTAAAAATATTTGTAAAAAAGCAATGCTCGAAACAACTCCAGCCAAAGCTTGATTGCGCAGTTGTTCCTCAATAACTTGCAGGTTAACTTGCAGGTTTCTCGCCCGCAGGAATGCTTCGATGCGCTCCGACAGAGGCGCCAGAGCATTCAAAAATTCAGTCATGCTGTCAATTAATTGCTGTCCTTGAGATAAAAGAGTGACGCCTACGGTGACGGTGAGACCGCCAAAAACTAAAATGGTGAACAAGACAACCAAGGCGACAGCTAAACTTCTCGGTAACAATCGCTGGAGAGTTCGCACCGGATAGTTGAGCAAAAAAGCCAGGAGTGCAGCAATCGTGAAAACCGCGACTGCGGTTTCAAAGTAAGCTAAAAGTTGCAGTCCAGCCCAACCTGAAGCAAATAAAAGCAAAAACCGGACTAAGGCTAAATTGCTTACCATATTCCAAAAATTGGGAGGGGTTCTTTCTTGCTCTTTCACAGGAGTTCTCACGAGTTAATAATAGCTCAAAAATATTGCAGAGTCTTCTTTGAGAATCGCACCCAAGATATCTCTGCGGCTATACCCCTCAAGGCAGAAAACAGATGTCGAAGGAAGAAGGAAGATGGAAGAGGGAAGATGGAAGAGGGGAGAGGGAAGCTAGGAGGAAGGCAGTAGGCAGTGCTTTCTCACTTCTGTATGAGGTAAGGTGGATTCTCTTCACCATGAGTTCGATCGCCCCGAATGCCGAATCAAACACAAACTCGATCGAACAAACAGCCTTTGTGACGATAAAACCGCCTCGTCCACTCTTTGCGGTGCCAGCATTTGCCCCGAACAGGGCCGCAACTAACACACAAACGATCGAACAAAGCTGGCGCAGAAAAACCCGGTTTCAGTGCCGGGCTGCCAAAAATTTTAACTCTGCCTTGTGGCAGATAGTACGAAGATGTCAATTTTTGGGATACTAGAAACTAGCACTCAACTTAGCTGAGGAACAAACGTGCTGCTATCAAAAGGCTTTGAAGTAGAAATGTATACCGGCACACCCGAAGGTGAGGTGGTCGGTCTGTCCGATCGCATAGTCGCCGATTTAGAGGGATTTGTGCGGGAGCCTGATAGTCGCAATGTGGAGTACACGACCGCCCCGCTGTGCAGCTACGATCGCCTGCTGTGCGCCCTAGTCAAGCCGCGAGTCCGGCTGCGCGAGTATCTCAAACAATTGGGCGACTATACCTTACTGCCTGGAAGTACCCTATCTCTCGGCGGGAGCGATCGATTTTACAGATCAGATCCCAACAATCCCTATCACACCTACATTGAGCAAACCTACGGCACCAAAGTCGTCACCGCCAGCATTCACATCAACATCGGGATCTCCCAACCAGAAATGCTGATGCGCGCCATCCGCCTCGCCCGCGTCGAAGCACCGCTTTACCTTGCCATGAGCGCCTCTTCTCCTTTCCTCGACGGCGAAGTCACTGGCTATCATTCCACTCGGTGGGGTTTGTTTCCCAAAACTCCCGCCATCGTCCCCCTGTTTGAAAGTCACAAGCATTACATCCAGTGGACTGAAGAGCAGCTAGAACTCGGCAGTATGCAAAATGTCCGCCATTTGTGGTCTGCGGTGCGCCCAAATGGCGATCGTCGCCCCTACTGTCTCAACCGCCTGGAACTGAGAATTTGTGACCTCGAAGTCAATCCTCTGGCTTTGTTAGCCATCACTGCCTTGTTAGAAGCTCGGATTTGGCAGATGATGGAAGACCCCAGCTTAGACCCCTTAGAACTCAGCAACTTGCCGGCGGCTACCCGTAACGAAGATTTAGTAGCCCTGACAGATGCTAACGAAATTGCTGCATCTCGCCAAAGTTTGGATGCCGAACTGACTCACTGGCAAGATGGCAGAAAAATTCTGGCACGAGATTGGATTGAGGAAATTTATCAAGAAGTCTGGCCTTTCGCCAAAAAACGCGGCTTTAGTTGCTTTCTGTTGCCGCTCAAAAAGATTCTCCGGGAAGGTAACACTGCCCAGCAATGGTTGAAGCTACATGAGAGTGGTTTGGACACCCGTAGTATTATTCTCCAAGGAATTGATGGGATGGCTCACCAAGAATGGGAGCTCGAAGACAACTTGTGCGCCCAGTTAGTTGCTTGAAAGGGGGCAATCAAAAACAAATCAGAATATTTAATCAATGGGAGGACGGACACCATATAACTAAAAGCTATGAGTTGTCTCTACCTTTGGGTAGATTTCTACATTTCCCAATGGCTGTAAATTCGCGCTTTCAGTTATACTGGTTCCCGAAAAAAATGTAACGGTAAGCAAGCTCCAAACCCTTGTGTAATCAATTATCCCCTATCTCAAATCTCAAATCTCAAATCTCAAATTGTATTAGCTTCATGCCCCAACTTGTCTTGATTCACCCACAAATCCCCCCGAATACTGGCAATATCGCCCGCACTTGCGCTGCCACAGGCACGGAACTGCATTTAGTCGGCCCGCTGGGGTTTGAAATTAGCGATCGCTACCTGAAACGGGCAGGCTTAGATTATTGGCCCTATGTCAATCTCCACTCTCACGAAGATTTAGCGGCTTTTCTGGCTTGTCGCCAGCAGCGTGGAGGGCGATCGATCGGATTCAGCACTGGCGGGCGATGTAGTTACACCCAATTCCAATTTCAGCCCAGCGACTGGCTGATGTTTGGCTCCGAAACTGCCGGGATTCCCCAATTCGTCTTGGATGCCTGCGATGCCACAGTTTTTATTCCCATGAGCGAGCCTGGAGTCAGGAGTTTGAATCTCTCTGTCAGCGCCGCTGTAGGTTTATTTGAGGCTAAACGGCAGTTGGGCGAGCTGGGATAAATCTCGATCGACACCATATATACATATAGATATTTAATCGTTGCTGAGGGTTGCAAAATCTTCTTTTAAATATAAGAAATTTGTATCAAAGCGGTAAGAATCTAGATAGCGGAGATTAATATATTTTATTTATCCAAGAACAGATTGTTATCAGCCATACAAAATTATTCGCAAGATGATTTATTTATAGAAACAGACAATTTCAGCGATTTAGGGCCGAAGGGGAGCAAATGCTTGGGACTGAACGCTATATCTAGTAAATATACGGTTGTAGGCAGTCCAGGAATTAGCATAAAGTCGAACTAATAGGTGAGAGTCCTAGCCTGTGCGAGAACGCATATTTTATGTATTCGTTCTAGCTATTGCGGCGTAAGGCTTTTGGGTGTAATTGCAGCAGGTTTTACGGAAAATTTTAAAATTTGTTATAGTTCGAGCTTGTCTAAATTAAAAAAGCAAGGTAATCTTGCCTAAGCATGATGACTATCAATAATCAAAATATTTTTGGTTGTTGATTTGAATTCATCGTCATGCGATCCCCTTGAGTGTTTCCAAGGAAAGGACAGTTAGCGCTTCTCAGTAGGAGGTCGTTTTTTTGAAACGAACATATCCCAGGAAAATTAAGCCTGTTCAGGCTAATGAAATCGACAGAAACGGTTCTACGGAACCGTTCAAACAGACAAACATCAGCACTGGCTCCTTTCGCTCTCTCGCCACGATCGGGCTAGCAATATCGGTAGGTGCTTCTGGCATCCTGATGCCGAGAAATGGAGACAGCGCTCGCGCGTCTGAACTCTCACCGACAGCAGAATCCACCGCTGAAGTACAGCCAGTCTCGGCCAACAGTCCAGCTACATCCCCACAAGTTGATGATTCCAGCGCCGAACAGGCTGGATCTGCTTCTGATCCGGTGGCGGTTAAGGTGCAGCAGGGACAAACTATTTGGGAGCTGTCTCGGGACTATGAAGTTGAACCGAAGGCATTAGCAACTGCCAACGGCATCGAACCCGATACCGTACTCCAAGTTGGTCAGGAACTCCGAATGCCGGTTCCGGGAGCCGCGCTACAACAGGACGATGGCAATACTGCCACGGTCAATCCCGAACAAAAATTAAATCTGACTGGTGGCTCCGAGCCGTTGGATAGTGCAGCCCCCCTGGGGCAGGCATCAACCGCAGCGCCTGGGCTAGCTAGTCCGACACTGGAACAAAGTTCGATCGACAGCCCGAACGCAGACGGGGCGATCGACAGTTTGAAAAAACAGGAAAACCGTACCACAGCATCTGGTGGTCGGACACTCTTGGGGTCTGAGGGGGGAGCAAATTCATCTACACCTGCATCTTTGCCGGAGTCGGTATCGACGCTGGCATCCCCTGGAGCGGGCGCTCAGACAGCCATTCCAGACCTCTGGGCCACACCTATAATTCCGAATGGTGGGGCCCTGCAATCAGCATCGCCCGAGTCAGCATTCGAGTCAATTAAACAGTCTCTGACAACGCCGAGTTTGTCCTCTGCTGTGGTTGTCCCCATGATGGGAAGTACGACCGCTCCGGCAACCGCTATACATAGCGTGCGTCCGGGAGATACGGTAGAGGCGATCGCCAAAGGTTACGGTGTATCGCCCAAAGAGCTGATCTCCGTCAACAAGCTCGGCAACCCCAACTTGTTGAATGTCAATCAACAACTGAAAATTCCCCAAGTTGGATCAAATAATCCACCAGCGCAGGTGGCAGCCTCTGATTCTGCCTCCAAATCTACATCTGTCTTATCGGCGGCTTCGGCCTCTGCACCCGCGTCCACAGTGCCGGTTGTTTCTCCGTTGGCGAACTTGGAAGGTCTGAACAATATTTCAGCACCAATGGTTCCCAAAATTAACAGCATTCCGCTAAGTCAAGTTTCTCAAACCATTAGCAACCCCGGGAAGCTGGAGCTTCAAGGTGAGCCAACGTTTACAGGCGCAGTTGACACCAGTGCCTTGCCCATACCAGCAAGTGCAACTGCTACGGCGATCGCTACGGGAGAATACCCGCAGCCGATCAGCTTCGTGTCAAATGTCGCTCCAACTACCGCTTTACCTGAAACGTCGAATCCAGAGGCTCTCCCTACCGCTGAGGCTCTCAACCCTTATGCCGAACGCTTGAGGGCGGAAGTTGTCAGGCTGCGAGAGGAATATCGCGCTGAACGCAATTCGATCGGCACAAATGTCGTGTCCCTGGCTCCAAATGACCGGCAGGAGACAAAAGTAGCCTCTGGCAACCCATCTGGGGATCTGCCAAGTCTCAATCCCGACCTCTACACCCCCGACTATGCTGGGGCGGTGCAGAATGAAATCAGCAGACCGCCTTCGAGAGGGTGGTCTGAACAGGTTCAGAAGCAGCAGCAAGAGCGTTTTGACCCGGCTCGTACACCAGAACAGCAACCGATCAACTTGACGCCGACCTCTACCTATACTCAGGAACGGCCAGTGGTGGCAACTGCTCCTTTGGGAGCCGAGGGTTACGATCCCCTGAGCAACCCGTCTTTGGGACGCATGGTTTCTCCAGAACTGCCTCCGCTTTCAAGCCCTGATACTTATCTACCTAACGGCAACAAACAAAAGTCGGCTAACGGGTTTATTTGGCCAGCTAAGGGCGTTTTCACTTCTGGCTACGGCTGGCGGTGGGGACGGATGCACAAGGGTATTGACATTGCAGGACCGATCGGCACGCCAATTGTGGCTGCATCTGACGGGGTGGTTACCTATGCAGAGTGGAACGACGGGGGCTACGGCTATCTGGTGGAAATTACCCATCCAGACGGCTCTGAGACGGTCTACGCCCACAACAGCCGAATTTTGGTGCAAAAGGGTCAGAAGGTCGATCAAGGTCAACAAATTTCAGAGATGGGTAGCACCGGCTTCAGTACCGGGCCGCACTTGCACTTTGAAATTCATCCCGCCGGATCGGGAGCTGTCAATCCAATGGCTTTTCTGCCAAAGGATGATTCCAGCGCTTCTCGGTAACGATCGGTTAGAAGTTATGGGTTTTGAATGATTATCAAAACTCATAGCTTTTATTGGAAGCTATGAGAAATTCTGTTGCTTTAGATTGACACATAGCTTGCCTTACCGTGCTACGATAGTAAATCGTGAAGTAAGTTTGGCTCAGTGGCGCAGTGGTTAGCGCAGGGGACTCATAAGCCCAAGGTCGCAGGTTCAAATCCCGCCTGAGCCATAGTTTAATCAAAAAAATCGCGCTCTCAATCGTGAGAGCGTGTTTTTTTGAATTTTGTTCAACATACTTGTAGTCGTTTTGACACTCTCAGGTCTAAAGACACGCTCGATTCTTGAATAGACCGCCGAAGCAATCTTCAAAGGCATTGTCAAGGGTGCCTCGCTTTCGCTCAAAACAACTGTCTTGCGACGCTGCCATTGCGCTTACTTTTCTACTTTTTGCTGCTTTCAGGGTTCAACACAAAGCCAAGACGCGGTACGCTCCCCACCCTGCTATTACTTGCTCTTTTTGTGTTGGGCATCTAGTCCCGTACTAAGTAGCCGGAATTTCGCCGTACTAGGAATGGTTCAAAACGTAGTTGATTATTCTTACTCACTGCTCAATTATAGCATAAGATTGACGGCGATTGAAATCGCCGGGTCGTTTACCTCTCAGCACTAAAGTGACTGAGTTTCCTACATACCGTATTTCTTTTTATGACTATGATATATTTGTAACAGTTCGTAAAAAAGGAAACAAAATCTATGACGAGTGAATGCCTCCGGGTTGGTCAAGCTGCACCAGATTTCGCAGCAACAGCCGTAGTGGATCAGGAATTCAAGACAGTTAAACTGTCAGACTATAAAGGCAAAAAGTATGTAGTCCTGTTCTTCTATCCCTTGGACTTCACTTTTGTCTGCCCGACTGAGATTACAGCATTTAGCGATCGCCATGAGGACTTCAACAAAATCAATACCGAAATCCTCGGCGTATCCGTTGACAGCGAATTCTCTCACCTGGCTTGGATACAAACAGAGCGCAAATTAGGCGGTATCGGCGACCTCAACTATCCGTTAGTTGCTGACCTCAAAAAAACAATCAGTTCCGACTACAACGTCCTAGACCCAGAAGCAGGAATTGCCCTCAGAGGTCTGTTCATTATCGACAAAGAAGGCATCATCCAACACTCTACTATCAATAATCTTGCCTTCGGCCGCAGCGTAGACGAAACTCTCCGCATTCTGCAAGCTATTCAACACGTCCAGTCTCACCCAGATGAAGTTTGTCCAGCCGGCTGGCAGCCCGGTGACAAAACCATGACTCCCGATCCGGTTAAGTCTAAAGTATTCTTTGCTGCTGTCTAATAGTTATTGAGTGGTAGGGGCGGCGCCTGTGAGTGCCCGCCCGCTTTGTTTTGATAGCATCATTTACACACAAAAATGGTTGAATGTGTTGCTTGTAGGGGTAAGGTGCTTAGGTTGCACTCTAGAGATAGAGTTGGTGCGTAAATCACTTTTAACTTAAACAGTTTTTAATTCAAAACTCAAAACCTTCCCTCCGATTCCCAATTCTCCATTCCCCATTCCCAAATTAGGAAATATGCTGACTTCTACCGATTTTAGCGGCTTGTTAAATCAGCGGTTTTTTCAAAATTTATTACCTGTTCCCGCAACTAATCTTCTGAAGCTGGGACAGATGACGCCAGATTTTGAATTGCCGGATATTAATAATGGCAAATTGGTGCGCCTGTCGAATTATCGTGGCGATAGGCCGGTAGTTCTGGCTTTTACGCGGATTTTTACTGAAAAGCAATATTGTCCTTTCTGTTTTCCTCACATTAAAGCTTTGAATGAAAAGTGGGAACAGTTTGCCGATCGCAATATAGAATTATTGATGGTTACAAGTACGGACGATCGCCAAAGCCAGATTGTAGTCAGAGATTTAGGCTTGAAAATGCCTCTGCTTTCCGATCCAGGCTGTCAGGTTTTTCAGGCTTATCAAACAGGTCAAGCT
>PVWI01000252.1 GCA_003003725.1 filamentous cyanobacterium Phorm 6
GAAGAGGAAGTCGGCGAACTTGAAGCTGAATTTTTCGGGATTTATTTGGGCGAATCTGCTCACCGTAAGCCTGCTGTGCTGACTACAGACATCTTTGAAATTTTAATTCTGTATGGCAGTTTTAGAATTCACAAGGAAGAAAGCTTAAATTCTGAAATGGCAGATTTAGAAACAAAGGTTTTGGTTTCACAAGCAACCGCAGTCTTGTAGGAATTTAAAAGTATCGCGCCGTTCAAGCGCAAATCAGTTAGTAATATTATATGTAAAACAACCATTATTAGGTTCGTAGTGAGGACTTCAGTCCGCAAAAAAGAGAGGACTGAAGTCCTCACTACGAACCAATTATCAATTTTTTAACAAAGACAGTAGGTATTGTTGCCCGCATCAGTTTACGATACTTAATATAACTTTTTTGCCAAACGAGGTAAAACACAATGCCTGATATTGTTGATATTGCCGTAGGTGCTGGTTGTTTTGAAACTCTGGTAACAGCGGTAAAAGTGGCTAATTTGGTAGATGCGCTCAAAAGTCCGGGGCCTTTCACCGTTTTTGCACCCAATGACGATGCTTTTGCCAAATTGCCGCCGGGAACTATCACAACCCTAGTCCAGAATGTTCCCCAACTGAGCAGGATTTTGACGTTTCATGTCGTCTCGGGCAAGTTTATGAAGGCTGACTTGGCAAAACTTGGTTTTGTTACTTCCTTGGAAGGTTCGCCGATTAAAATTGATTGTTCGGACGGTTTTGAGGTAAAAAATGCTACTGTTGTCGCTGCGGATATCGAAGCTGATAACGGCGTGATCCATGTGATCGATAACGTGATTTTAATGGGGTAGTTTCGCCGTTTATCGATCGACTCTACAGATGAATTGGAGAGTTTTAACTTTCTCGGAAGTCTGAATCTTGCATCTGTCTTTGGGTGTGAGGTGAGGTGTCGCAACGGGAGCGAGAGCTCTTGCATTGAGCAGTGTCTCTTTGCTCCCGATCGCGCCACTATTTTTTAGCGCTGAAGGTAATATAAATATAAAAAAAGTTGTCTTTTCGCCGGATGTGTTTTAAGATCATCGTTTAAAAAAGTTTAAAAATTAATAATTATAGTACAAGGAAACCAGTGTGGTGAGAGCTATGCAAATTCTAGCCGCCAGCCTCAAGGCAAAAGTCCGCCAGCGTACCTTCGAGCTACAAGTTCTCAACGAACTTACTGCAAAAGTACAACTCGCCGATGGCGCTGATGAAATTTGGTCTGCTTGTCTGGAATACCTCGATCGCCTGATTCCAGGTTCGACGATCGCACTTTTGACGCTACCGGAGGATCGCATATACCTGCAACACTCACAGCCTTTAACTGCTCGCGCCAGAGCCAAAATTGAAAAGCATTTGCAATCCGCGAGCGTTGAATGGCTTGCCGGAAATCGGGATTGGGCGCACAGTATCACTTCGCCACCAATTGCTCAGTTTAAATCGGTATTGATGGCACCGGTAAACCCGGATGAAAGTGAAGAATTGTTGGGAGTATTTTTCATCGGTGCAGAGCCGGAAACTGCTTTTGATTTTGAACACCTTTGTTTGCTTCACACTGCTGCTAATATTTGTGCAAATTCGTTACTTAACTTATCAGCTAAAAAGATAAATGTTAAGGGGGGAAACGAAAATACTTTGGCACTGGCTTGTCCAAGTCAAGAATTATTATTGCGAGCTTTAATGGATGGTTCGCCGGATAGGGTTTTTGCCAAAGATCGAAATTTTAGATACATTTTGGTTAATCAAAGTTTTGCTGAATATTTGGGAATAAGTATTGAGGAAATTATCGGCAAAGACGATCTTGAATTAGGTTTTTCAGAAACAGCAGTATTTGGCGATCGCAATGGTTCAATTAAGGGTATCCGCGAGGAAGATCGAGCTGTACTCGCCGGGGAGATTGTGCGCAATACTTACCAGGCGATCGCCTTTGAAGGCGGAAAACAGCACGTCTTTGATACGCAAAAACTGCCACTGTGCGACGCCCAGGGTAATATATTTGCGGTTTTGGGTGTTTCTCGCGAAATTACTCAATTGCAGCCCACAGATGAAGCCAGGAATCAAAGCCAAGCCAAACTACAAAAAATTACTGCTAGCGTACCCGGTACGGTATATCAAATTGACTTGCTTCCAGACGGCTCAATGGCTTTCTCGTTTGTGAGCGCGGGCTGTCGAGAATTGTATGAAATAGAACCAGAGGTGGCTCAGCAGGATTTTAATGTAATTGTTGACATGATTCATCCCGAAGATCGAGATGATTTTCTCAACTCTGTCACGCTTTCTGCTGAAAATTTGCAGCCTTGGCGGTGGGAAGGCAGAATTGTTACTCCGTCGGGAAAACTGAAATGGATGCAAGGAGCTTCCCAACCGGAAATGCAAGAATCGGGGGAGATAGTTTACTATGGCTTGTTCACGGATATTAGCGATCGCAAACAAGCGGAATTAAAACTGCAACTTTATCAAGAAATATTTTTAAAGTCTAACGATGCGATCGCCATTTTAGACCCCCAAGGCTATTATTTAGAAACAAATCAAGCTCACACGGCTTTGCTGGGTTACACTTCATCGAAATTGTGGGGAAAAACCCCTGCAACTCAGATGGGAGAAAAAGCCTTTGCGTCGGTGCTGCAAAGCTTAGCCGAAACAGGGAGTTATCGAGGCGAAATAACCTGTGTTAAGGCTTTGCAATCGGAAGTTGTTGAGGCGGAAGTTTCGGCTTTTGCGGTTCTCAACGATGCTGGGGATGTGGTTTGTTACGTCAGCGTCAAAAGGGATATCACCGAACGCAAGCGAGCTGAAGAAAAACTTAAACTTTATCGACAAATATTTTTAAACTCCAACGATGCGATCGTCATTATCGATGCTGACGGGTTTTTTCTCGAACAAAATCGCGCCCACAAATCGCTGCTAGAATACACAGACGCGGAATTAGAAGCAGAAGCGCCGCCGCTGCTGGCGGAGGATCGCTTTTCGGCAATTGCCCAAAATTTAGGCAAAACAGGAACTTTTCGGGGCGAAATTACTAACTCTACTAAAAAAGGTCGCACGCTGGCGATCGACGTGGCGGCCTATTCTGTAATTAACAACAGCGGCGATATAATTTGTCACGTCTGCGTCAAGCGCGACATTACCCAACGCAAAAAAGGAGAAGAAGAACGGCAAAAATTTGTGTCGCTGATTGAAAATAGCAGCGATTTTATCGGTATGGCTACTCTCGAAGGCCAAACGCTGTTTGTCAACGAAGCCGGACGCAAAATGGTTGGTGTAGAGAATCTTTGGGAAGTGCTTGATACGGAGATATGGGATTATATCGGTCAAACTTTCCAACAAAAATTTACTCAAGAGATTTTACCAAAAATGCTCAGTGACGGCCAGTGGCAAGGCGAAGGTCAAATGCAGCACTTGCACAGCCAAAAACGCATAGATGTGGTAATGAATGCTTTTCTGGTAAAGCATCCTCAAAAGAGCGAACCGCTGTGCTTTGCTGCGGTAATTCGCGATGTCACAGAACGCAAGGAAGCCGAGAGAATGCTGCGGGAACAAGCAGAACAAGAACGGCTGGTTTCGGCGATCGCCCAGCGAGTCCGGCAGTCTCTCAATCTCACTCAAACTCTGAGCACAGCCGTAGAAGAAGTGCGACAGTTGCTGGCAACCGATCGCACGGTAATTTATCGTTTTGATTCGGAGGAAACAGCGATTGTGGTTGTGGAATCTGTGGGCGACGATTGGATGCCGCTGCTGGACAGAAAACTGGAAGAAGCATCCTTGGAGGAAAGTTATGTATCGGTGTATCGTGCTGGTAAAATTCAAGCTATCGAAGATGTTTATACGGCAAGTTTGAGCGACATCCACCGAAATTTTCTGGTGAGTTTGCAGGTAAGGGCTAATTTAGTTGTACCAATTTTTATCGGCGATGAAAATCTAGAGTCGATCGCCGAAAATTTGTCGAAAACTCCCGGAATAGAATCGCCTGTCAGGAGTTGGGACAAGCGTCAAAATCGATTGTGGGGATTGTTGGTTGCTCACCAGTGCAGAGCTCCGCGCGCTTGGACTGATTCTGAGGTGGATTTGCTGGGAAGGTTGAGCGTGCAGTTGGCGATCGCCATTCAGCAATCTACTTTGTTTGAACAAGCGCAGCAGGCCCGAGAAACAGCCTTGGAAGCGTCTCGAATGAAGTCGCTATTTTTAGCAAATATGAGTCACGAAATCCGCACTCCGATGAATGGAGTGATGGGGATGACTGATTTGCTGCTGAAAACGCAGCTTACTTCTGAACAGCTAGACTTTGTGCAGACGCTGAAACTCAGCAGCCAAAATTTGCTGTCCATCATTAACGATATTCTTGACCTTTCCAAGCTGGAAGCAGGAGAAATGCGGTTAGAAACGATCGAATTTGACCTGAGTATCTGTCTGGATGAAGTGCTGGATTTGTTGGCAACTTCTGCCCAAAAAAAAGGTATAGAATTGGTGGCGCTGATTGACAGCGATGTGCCGCTGCAAATTAGGGG
Organism: filamentous cyanobacterium Phorm 6; assembly: GCA_003003725.1. Lineage (GTDB taxonomy): Bacteria > Cyanobacteriota > Cyanobacteriia > Cyanobacteriales > Microcoleaceae > Microcoleus. The sequence goes on from PVWI01000252.1 coordinate 4,527, forward strand.
CGATGCGGCGCGGTTGCGGCAAATATTGACTAATTTGATTAACAATGCGATTAAGTTTACGGAAGCTGGAGAGGTAGTAATTGAGGTTTCTACTGGCAGGGTTCCGGGGTTGTTGGCAGCCAGTGGCGATCGGAAAATTCTAGAAAATATTCAACCGTTAAAACTCGGAAGCAGTCGCTCGATTCTCCTGCTGTTTAAAGTCACAGATACAGGCATCGGAATTGCTCCTGAAGATCAAAAAAAGCTGTTTCAATCTTTTACTCAAGTTGATGCTTCTACGACTAGAAAGTACGGGGGTACGGGTTTGGGTCTAGCTATTTCTAAGCAGTTGGTGGAGTTGAATGGGGGTCAAATCGGTGTGGAAAGCACACCGGGAAAAGGCTCGACTTTTTGGTTTACTGTGCCGGCTGTTAAGGGAAATTTAAATGCGGTTGGGACAGCCTGCGAAGTGAATTTGCAAACCGTGCTGGCAGGCCGGAAAATGTTAGTTGCTACCGATAAGCCGACTGTGCGAAAAGTGCTACTAAGAATGGCTGTTTTGTGGGGGATGGAAGTTGAGGAGGTTGAGAATGGTTGGATGGCGATCGCCTCTATGTACAAAGCTTTTAGTATTAATTGCCCTTTCGATCTAGTTTTGGTTGATATTCAGTTACCGGAAATGGTGGCGGGAAGTTTGGAAAGGTTGATGATTGCTGAGCCGGCAATGCAGCAGACGCATTGGGTGGTGCTAACTTCAATTACTCAGATACCGGAAGCAAAACGCTTGGTAGATATCGGTTTTAGTGGCTATTTAACTAAACCTGTGAAAGCTCACCGACTCTTTGATTGCTTGGTAAATGCGATCGCCCCTGGTGAGGCGATCGATCAGTCGCTGGCAAATCCAACATCCGATCGAGTCTCAGCTATTGAAAACCTCGAATTAGCCAGCTTAAAGATTTTGTTAGTTGAAGATACTCCGATCAATCAAAAAGTTGGGCTGAATCAACTCAGAGTTTTGGGATGCGCGGCAGATGTGGCAAATAACGGCGCTGAGGCGCTATCTATGATTGCCCTCAAAAAGTATGACATTGTGTTGATGGACTGTCAGATGCCGATTTTAGACGGTTACGAAGCGACTTTGGAATTGCGCCGCCTAGAAGCGGCAGAGGTTGCTGTTGGTTCGATCAAGTCGCATCAAAAGACGGTGGTGATTGCGATGACGGCGAATGCTTTGAAGGGCGATCGGGAAAAGTGTTTGGCGGCGGGCATGGACGATTATATTAGTAAACCTATTTTGATCGAAAATTTAAAATCTATACTACAAAATTGGTTGGTACAGTTAAAAATTGAAATTCCCAACTTTAAGAGTGAGGAACCGAAAAACTCCGCTTCGGATCTCGAATCTGTAGTCGATATGGCACGCTTGCGCTCCATTGCGGGCGCTGATTTAGAGTTTGAGCGGGAAATATTGCAAACTTTTGTGGTGGATACGGGCAGTTATTTAGAAGCTGCTAAGGGGGCGATCGTCTCGGGAGATGTGGAGACACTAGCCCGTCGCGCACATCAAATTCAAGGTGTCAGCGCTACGGCGGCGGTGCGGTTAATGCCCGAAATGGCTGCTCAACTTCAAATCCTGGCCGAATCAAACGATTTGGAGGGGGCCACGATAATCATTGCTGAGTTGGAAATAATTCTGGCGGGGGTTGAAAAGTTGGCTGCTGCTCTCTCTTAGAATCCAGCACCCATGTCACTAACAAGCTCAAACAAGAAGTACAAGAAGTGCGATCGGGCGGTCATTTTGTATTCAGCCTGACCCCCTAATTCCTCGTATTTTGGGCAATAAAAAGCCTCAAACCGTTGATTTTTCGTAGGTTTGAGGCTCATATATTCGTAAGCGGGCAGCGGGAATCGAACCCGCATAGTTAGCTTGGAAGGCTAAAGTTTTACCACTAAACTATGCCCGCAAACACATAGAAGCCAAGCATACCACAAGTTTATCTTGATTGCAATAGGGTTGTGCAAAATTTCTGAATACGTCCCTATCAGTGGCTGAATCGGGACTTGCAGGCCCGATCGCCCAATCCACCCAAAAATCTCCCTTTTCAACGCTGCCAAAGGCTTTACGGATGAAAATAATCGTAAATTTGCTGCGCCAGACGCGGGCCAATCCCCGCAACTTCTGCCAACTGTTCGGGAGTCGCTAAACGCAAGTAGTCGATCGACCGAAAATGCGCTAACAACAGTTTTTGTCGGTGGTGTCCCAATCCCGGAATGTCATCTAAGCGCGATCGCTTCATTCTTGCACTTCTTTGATCCCGGTGAAAACTTACAGCAAATCTGTGCGCCTCATCCCGCACCCGGCGCAATAACTGTACACCAGGTTGCTCAGAATTAGTTGGCAGTGGCAAAGATTCCCCAGGCAAAAATATCTCCTCTCGCTGCTTAGCCAAACTGACAACACGCAACTCTTCTAGCAAATTCATCTCCCGCAAAACAGCCACAACTGCTGACAGTTGACCCTTCCCACCATCTATCATAATTAAGTCAGGTTTGTCAACAATAGAAGGGGAAACCGTAGAGAAACTTCCCATTTCTGTCTGTTCTCCTAAATCGCTAAATTCTTTTTCCTTATTTCTTCTATCCGTTAAATCCGTTACACAATCCGTTGCCGAACTTCCTGCTTCTTTTTTATCTCGGAATCGTCTGCCGATAACTTCTGCTAAACTAGCAAAGTCGTCAGAATGACCAGACTTAATTTCAGGATTTTTAATTTTGTAGTGGCGGTAATGTTGATTGGCCGGCAAACCGTCAATAAATACGACACGGGAAGCTACGGCGTCAGAACCTTGAATATGAGAAATATCGTAACCTTCAATGCGGTGCGGAACTTCTGGCAAATCGAGAACTTCTGCTAAATCTTGCATTGCTTGAGAATTGCGATCGCTCAATCGTTGCATTCTCGCCAATTCATACTCAGCATTGCGTTCCACCATCTCAATTAACTCTGCCTTAGTTTGCCGCTGCGGAGTTAAAATTGTCACTTTTCGACCCTTGCGATTGCTCAGCCAATCTGCTAATATTTCCCCTTCTGGTAAATCATATTGTACTGAGATTTCGCTGGGAATTTCTACCGATTCAACATTTTGATAGTGTTCCTCCAACACCCGTTGCAAAATCGCTCCGGCCTCTACCGCCCCAAGCCTTGCAGGGGACGAAAGAGAAAGTTGAGATAACTCTTCTTCCCCGGAATCTAGGGGCTGTCCCCCTGTCTCCGCCCTGGGTATTTCCGCCATAAATCCCAGTCTTCCGACTAATTGACCTGCACGAATTTGGAATAGTTGAATGCAAGCGTGCTCGGTGTCTGCTGCAAGGGCGATCGCATCTCTAGAAACCGTATCATCGGGTAAAGACACTTTTTGACCAGCACTCAAAGACTGCAAACCCTTAATTTGATCTCGAATCCGCGCCGCAGTTTCAAAGTTTAAATCTTCCGCTGCTTGTTCCATTTGTGGTTCCAGAATATCCAGCAATTCCTGAGTCCTTCCCTGGAAAATCATCGCTACTTTTTGGATAATTTTTTGGTAATCTTCCGCAGACACTAACCCTTGACAAACACCAACACAGCGCCCGATGTCGTAGTTCAAGCAGGGACGGTCTTTAAATAGTGGTTGAGGGCGCTGGCGCAGGGGAAAAATCCGCTTAATTAAATGCAGCGTACTCCGCAGCGCGCCTGTATCGACGTAGGGCCCATAGTAGCGGTCTTTTGCACTACCGGCGCGGCGTTTGCGGGTGATGAAAATGCGCGGGTATTTCTCTGACCAAGTTATGCACAAATAAGGATATTTTTTGTCATCTTTGAGGAGGACATTAAAGTGAGGTTGGTGTTGTTTGACTAGGTTTGCTTCTAATGCTAAAGCTTCGGCTTCTGTGTCGGTGGCGATGAATTCGATTTCGCGCACTTGCTGCACCATCATCGCGATGCGAGGACTGAGGTTTTGGCTTTCACGGAAGTAGGAACGGACGCGGTTTCGGAGTTTTTTGGATTTGCCGATGTACAGGATGCGATCGCCCTCATCGCGCATTAAGTATACACCAGGAACTGCCGGAATTTCTTTGAGGCGACTTTCTAGGCGTTCTGCATCTTTAATCAGCGGCAGCGTTTTTGTGGACGGCATATAAATTTGAAATTTTCTGACTTATATCTACCATTGTAACGCTGTTATTCAAGTCAAGGGAATTAATCACAAATCGAAACCAGAGAACGGTTCGTAGTGAGGACTTTAGTCCTCAGAATTTCTGCGGACTAAAGTCCTCACTACGAACCTGTATTAGTATGTAATTTAAGTCTACAATATCTGAGATAAAAACTTGCGCGTGCGTTCTTCCTTCGGATGCTGAAAAAACTCTTCCGGCCCGGCTTCTTCAACTAAAACGCCGCCATCCATCAATACAATGCGATCGGCAACTTCGCGCGCAAACCCGACTTCGTGAGTCACCACCACCATTGTAATTCCAGTTTGAGCCAAATTGCGCATCACATCTAAAACTTCCCGCACCATTTCCGGATCTAATGCTGATGTTGGTTCGTCAAATAGCATGATTTTAGGCTGCATTGCCAAGGAACGTGCAATAGCTACTCGCTGCTGCTGTCCCCCAGAAAGTTGTCCGGGATATTTTTGTGCTTGTTCCAAAATTCCCACTCTTTCTAACAGTTGCATTGCCACTTCTTCAGCTTTTTTCTTGGGCCAGCGACGCACCCACACGGGCGCTAGCATGACGTTTTGCAAGACTGATAAGTGGGGAAACAGGTTGAATTGCTGAAACACCATTCCTACTTCCTGGCGGATTTTGTCGATGTTGCGCAAGTCGTGGGAAAGTTCGATGCCGTCGATCGTGATTTTACCTTGCTGATATGCTTCTAAAGCGTTGAAAGTGCGAATAAACGTTGATTTACCGGAACCTGATGGGCCCATCACAACGACTACTTCGCCCCGGTTTACGTTCATGCTGACGCCGCGTAGTACGTGAAATTGTCCGTACCATTTGTGGACGTTTTCTGCTACGATTACTGTTTCTGGGGCTGTTAGTTTATCTTGCATAATTTTGTCCTTTAAATAATGACTGGTAATTATTGTCTGATGATTGATTCAGTGAGGCCAGTTTATATATATTTGGGTT
>PVWI01000253.1 GCA_003003725.1 filamentous cyanobacterium Phorm 6
GTAGTCAGGACACGGCAGTGCCGTTTCCCTACAGTCATATCCGGTAGTCAGGACACGGCAGTGCCGTTTCCCTACAGTCATATCCGGTAGTCAGGACACGGCAGTGCCGTTTCCCTACAGTCATATCCGGTAGTCAGGACACGGCAGTGCCGTTTCCCTACAGTCATATCCGGTAGTCAGGACACGGCAGTGCCGTTTCCCTACAGATCCTTTACCTATTATGAATTAACCGCCAAAAGCAAAGGGAAAGGCAAGTTTCAAAGCTGCGGTCAATAGCAAGTTAACTAGAGCAACCGGAAGCAAAAACTTCCATCCCAAATCTAGCAATTGGTCAATCCGAACTCGTGGCAGAGTCCAACGCAGCAAAATTGCCAGAAACAGGAAAAAGTAGGCTTTCAGCATGGTCATTGTAATGCCCAGCGTGCCTGTAATTACCTGTAACCAAGGAGTTGTTTCGCTCAATCCCAGGGCATTTGTGAGGACTCCGACTGGAATCGGGCATTCCCAACCACCGAGGTATAAAACGGCTACTAGCAGGCAAGAAAGGACGAGGTTAACGTAGGAAGCGATGTAGTATAAGGCAAATTTCATGCCTGTATACTCAGTCTGATATCCTGCTACCAATTCTTCTTCTGCTTCGGGAAGGTCAAAGGGTAAGCGTTCGCATTCGGCGAGTGCTGCAATCCAGAAAATCAGAAAACCCGCAGGTTGTCGCCAAACGTTCCAGCCGACGATGCCGTAGCCTGCTTGTTGATGTACGATGTCGATCGTACTCAGGCTATTGGACATCATCACAACTGCTAATACTGCCAAAGCTAGGGGAATTTCGTAGCTGAGGGATTGAGCGGCGGCTCTGAGTCCTCCGAGGAGGGCGTATTTGTTGTTGGAAGCATAGCCGGACATCAGCAAGCCGATCGGCTGAATGCTAGATAGGGCAATCCACAGAAATATTGCTGTGCCCATATCGGCGATCAGCATATGTTCTCCGAAGGGCACGATTAGGTAGGAGAGAAAAACTGGGATTACCACAATCACTGGGCCCAGCGTGAATAGCAGGGCGTCAGCTTTTGCGGGTACGATGTCTTCTTTGAATACCAACTTCAAACCGTCAGCAACGGGTGCTAGAACTCCCAGAGGGCCGATGAATTCCGGGCCAATCCGCTGTTGGGCGGCGGCGGAGATTTTCCGTTCTAGCCAGACGCTAGTGAGTACGCCGAATACGGCACCGACAACCATCAGTACCATTGGCAAGGGTAGCCAAAGCACTTGGGCGATGTCCGCCGGTAAGCCCCAATTCATCAGGGCTTCTACAAAACTTCCTTGTAAGTCAATTCCTGGGTTCATTATTTCCAGCTTTTGAGCGATCGCATATATTTTTACACCCATCCTTAGTAGGAGTAGGCTTGGAGAGTAGATGTTTGTAAAGATTTTTAATGCTTTACCGCCTATTAGTATATCGCCGGACTGGCCCCAAGAACGGGCGGATGAGGTGAAATTATAGTTATTGTCTCCTCTATACTATTTTGGTGTTACCGGAATTGATATGAGATATAACCCAAACAAAAAGGGCAGAGAATTAATTCTCTGCCCTTTTTATGCTTTAAAGTAACTTTCAAATGGTTTAAGCCATTGATTTTACGCTACCTTTTTTATGGAACTGGGCAGAATCGAACTGCCGTCCAAAATGGGTATTAACTTTCCGATCGTTCACAGGTTTATCCCCTCTAATCCTTGGGGCGGGAACCATCTTTATCCTAAATGGGAGGATTTTCTAGTGATTGCTTTCCCAGTTAACCGACTAGAAGCGTTTAGCTAGGGCATCCGTTGGGGGTTGTTATGCTGCCTTTAACGGAGTTAAGCTGCATACACTCTGAACCAAGCTAGAGAAGTTTTTAGGCTACAGCTACGGCTTTGCGAGCGAAAGGAACGATGTTGTTCGCATTTACTTTTTTGTTTGAGCCGATATTAACGAGAGTAGACTCCCTCTCGACCTGCATCACGGAGCAGCTTTCGCCACCCTGTCGAAACCATTACAGCCCCTCGTGTCCTCTAATTGTAGATCATATTTTGTGTAACGTCAATCGATTTTAGATTTTATGGAAGAAGGAAGAAGGAAGAAGGAAGAAGGAAGAAGGAAGAAGGAAGAAGGAAGAAGAAGGCTTGAATTATCGTCGCGAGAGAAGGAAGAAGCAAGCTGTAAAGTTCGCACTGCGCACTCTACGAGGTTCTGCGTGTAGGAATGTTTAATGCAAATTTTCGTCCCAAACGCCGATGTAAATCCGATCGCGCTCATTGCGTTCGATCGTACCTGAGAGCGAACCCTTCCTAAATGTAAACCGATTAGTCCGGCGCTGCTGCACATCTCGGAACCCCTGCAAAATCTCCCGGCTTGCGCCGCCCACCATCCCGTTTAAGGCGGTTTTGACTACCAAATCGTCCACCGACGGGGCAAATGAGCCCTCTGTTTGCACTAATTTGTCGGAATCGCGATCGTAAATGTAGCCGAGAGTAATTCGGTTCGGCAATATTTCGTAAAGTGCGGTGCGAGTATTGGGCCAATAGCCCCGGCCTTGAGAGTCCGTGGGTTGTCCCAATTCCGCTAAAATCTGACTTTCCGGCGTACCAACGGCATATCCGGGGATTGCGGGATTCCTCCGATTGCTGGTTGTCGGTTGGTCGCTGGGTGCGGGCGATCGATCGGGCGGCAACTCTTTATCAACAAGTTTTTCTGTTGGTGTGGGTTCGGCAGCCTCTGGAGTTGGCGAGAAAGGTGTTGGAGAAGGGGCGGGTGTTGGAGAAGGCGAGAAAGGTGTTGGAGTTTCTGCAGCAGGTGGCGGAGTTTCTCGGCGAGTTGGAGTTGGAGTTGCTGTGGGTGTGGGAATTGGTGCGGGGTTGACGCGCGCGTCTGGATCTGCGGGGGCCGAAGTGCGATCGTCCTTCGCTACGGGTGCGGGTTCGGAAGGTTGCCGGTTGAGGAAAACCCTCGCAACACCGACCAAACCTGCAACTAACAGGGCGATCGCCACGAACCCCAAAATCAACCAAATCTTGCGGTTGCTGCCCCCAGAAGACACCACAGCAGGCGCTGTTCTCATATTTGCAGGCGACTGAGCGCCGTGTCCCGGCATCACCGCCACCGTCGGCCCAGTGTCCGGCGACTGCCCGCGCAGTAGACCCAGCCACTCATCCACGCTAGCAGGGCGATTTTGAGCTTCTACAGTCATCCCCCGCATCACTGCTTGACTGACAGTCGTACTTAACTCAGGCCGCAAGTCGCGGGGTGAAGGCATCGGCTGGCTGGTACGGAGAATTGCAGCCACTGGCACTTGTGCTGTCAGTAAAGTGTAAAGCGTCGCGGCCAGACCGTAAACATCTGTGGCGGGGGTATATTTTCCTTGGGCGAAATACTGTTCTGGCGGCGCGTAGCCGTCGGACACCATATTAGTGTGATTTTGGGTTGCACCGTTGGTAAACTCGCGGGCAATGCCGAAATCGATCAGCACTACTTCTTGGGTACCTTGGCGCAGGAGAATGTTTTGTGGCTTGACATCTCGATGCAGCAAACCCTTTTGATGAACTGCTTTCAAAGCAGCGCCAATTTGAGTGATGTAGAGAATAGCGAGTTCTTCTGGCAGCGGCCGATTTGGCAGTACGACATCGCCCAAATTTTGACCCGGAACGTAGTCCATCACCATGTAGGGCTGTCCGTCTTCGACAAAGAAGTCGCTGACGCGGACAATATTCGGATGGATGCAGGAAGCCAACCGCCTCGCTTCGTCTTGGAATTTGCGATCGAATTCGGCAAAATTTGGATCGCGCCGCAGAGATTCGTTGAGGGTTTTAATGACTACGGGCTGTCCTAAGTAGCGGTGATTGGCCCGGAAGGTAATCCCAAAGCCACCCCGTCCCAGTTCTTGTTCGAGGGTGTATTTTCCACCTTGTAAACTTTTGCCGATTAGCGCATCCATAGTTTCAGGCGATCGCACATCAAATAATATGGCTGATTATGGCACGTATGGTCGGCCTAGTTACCAGTCTCAAGGGCGATCGCACTCCTGAATCGGCGTTGCCAGTCCTTCCCGAATCGATTCCCGCATCCCCGGCACTGAGAGAAGATACAGTGTTTCCTGTACCGATGCCCAGTCAGATTCAGACAATAACACTGCATTGCTAGTCTGTCCTGCAATCACGATCGGTTGATGCGACTCACTCACCGAATCGATCGACTGCTGTAACTGCTGTTGAGCTTCATTGATTGCGATCGTAATTTTCCACTCGTCTAAATACACTATGGTTTCTCAAAAATTTGCTTATTAACGAAAAGAGGTTAGTTTTGATAATATAGCGTTGAAGGCAATTCAGTATTAACGGAACCGATAACGTCGAGTTCCGCTGCCTCTTCTGCCATTAGTCGATCTGCTTTTTTCTTCTCTAACAATTGTTCCATCCGCTGTTGCAGCGATTCACTAAATTTGAACAACTTCCACCGATCGACCTTTTCAATGCAAATCTCATGGATTAACGAGGAGGGTTTGTTGAGAATTGAAACCATTATAGGCTCCGAGCTTCGGGTTTTAGGTAGTGACTAGATTATAGCTTTTACAGTCCTAGACGCACCATCGACCGATTCACGGGCAACCACGGGGGATTGCCCTGCAAAATATCATATAAATCTGCTCACCGCACTCGCAATACAATAAACTATCGAAATGCTGTTCTCGGAACCCTGGCGAGTTGGTAAGCGCCCCGACTGTCCAACAATTGATATTGATTTGGCTGCAATCCCAATTGCACAAATTTTTCGGGATATCCCAGCAACAAAATAGAGGGAGAAGTTGAGTTTTTAGATTCCTTAAGGTAGTCGGTCGCCCCTTTGAGAGATCGGTAGTAAGTCACGGGTTCTTCGGTATAAAAAACCAGACTCGGTTTCCAGAAACCAACCATAATAAACTCTTCCCCCGGCAGTTTTTGTTGCACAACAACCTGCGCCAACTGTCTTAGAGGTAACTGGCGGTTGATATCAACTAAATTGTAGGCGGGAGTGAGACCAAAGATGATAAATGCTACTAAGCCGATGAAGTTGGCAACCAAAATCCAGCGCTGTTGACGCTTCCAGAGCAAAAGTGCGATCGCCACTGCAGCAGTTATCCAAATCGCACCGCCAACAATCAGCAATCCCGACTGCTGAAGTGCTTGGGGAAAATTGGGCATTGCCGGATCGTCTCCCAGCCAGTGGTAACAGTAGAAAGTTGCTCCGGCTACAATTAGTAAAAATACAACATTGAAAATGTATGTGACTAACAGCCCTCGCGGTAAAGAATTCGGTTTTTTTTCTAACTTTCCAGGCCTGTTTTTGGGTTCGTTACCTGCAATAATATCGCTCCACAGCAGCGTCACCAAAATGGCAGCGGCGGGCAGTAATGGCAATACGTAACTGGGTAATTTGGTGACGGCGATCGTGAAAAAGCCAAAGATGCAGCCGAACCAAAATAGGGCAAATAAACTTAATTGATCTCTTCGCGGTTGACGGCGCCAGTAACTGCGCTGCCAAAAACGGGTGCGGGCGATCGCCAGCGGCAAATAAATCGACCAAGGTGCAAAACCAAGCAGCACTACAAAAAAGTAAAAATACCAAGGCGCTGAGTGCTTGTTGACTACTTCAGTAAAACGCTGGAAATTGTGATAGCCGAAAAAACTGTCAATATAAGTTTGACCGTTGTCTAAAATAACCAGAACGAACCAAGGCAGGGCGATCGCCAGAATAATTAAGATTCCCGACACCGGACGCATTTCGCGCCAAAGTTGCCGAAAATTTCCCAAATAAAGGCTGAAGCAGCCAACAATCAGGGCTGGGATGACAATTCCCACAGGCCCCTTAGCCAGAATTGCTAAGGCAATTAGTACATAAAAAGCTAGATACCACTTATTGGGAAATCGGGAAGCAGAAACGGTGGAAAATTCTGTTTGCGATCTCTGTTCTTCTAGGGTGTAACCGAGGAAAAAGGCGAGCAGTGCCGAACACATACAGGCGCTCAATAGCATATCTGAAACCCCTGTCCGTCCCCAGGCAATAGTTTGGGGATTTAAGGCGATTAGCGCCGCACCAATCCAAGGAGTAGAAAGAAAGATTGGAATACCGGGCAATTTGAAATTGGAATTGTGATTCTCTTTCTTTTCCCCCCTTGGGGGGGGTAGGGGGGGGTTAACTTCGCGGGTAACAGAGGGTTGACTTCTTCCTGCTTCCTTCGATAGGGTATAGAATCCGAGGCAAGTAAGGGCGATCGCGCACAAAGCCGACGGCAGACGTACAGCCCACTCGTTAACTCCCAAAGTGCGGTAAGCCACCGCCATCAGCCAATAAATCAACGGCGGCTTGTCAAACCTGGTTTCGCCGTTGAAATAAGGAGTGATCCAATCCCCTGTCACCGTCATTTGACGGGCGGCTTCGGCAAACAGCGGTTCGGTTTCGTCAACTAAACCGATGTTGCCGAGATTCCACAAAAAAGCTACGAAGCCGATCGCGCCCAGCCACAACAGCGACAGTAACAAAGGCGCGATAGGGCGATTCCTAAACTCTGACAAATTTTTAATAACTTCCTTCACCCAAACTTCCTGCGATTTTAGATTTTAAATTTTAGCTCGCATAGAGAGTCTACCGAAAGATTCGCATTCTCGAAACTCGAAACTCGATCGAATCCGGTTCAACTCAAATCTTGCACCGTTCTCAACAATAGCTGAGCAACCGGGTTTCTCAACCAAAACCTCGGGCCGCAGCTAAGTAAATCCACCTAATGAAATATCAAATATGGCTCGCCACAAAGCTTGCTGTGTATGTCTTCCTCCGACTTCCTTCCTCCTTCTGCCTTCTGCCTTCCTCCTGATGACGTTGTACGGAAAGCTCGGAGGCGACAGCACTGATGACTAATGACTAATGACTAATGACTTCCTCCTGATGACGTTGTACCGAAAGCTCGGAGGCGACAGCACTAATGACTAATGACTAATGACTAATGACTAATGATTAATGATTAATGACTAATGACTAATGACTAATGACTAATGACTTCTTCCTTCAAGGCTGCAAAATTAATTGCCATTCCTCCGCTGTCCTGTTCCAAGCGGGCGAGGCTGTCTCCCCGGCAACGTAAGGCCCCCAGTAGCGGCGGGAACCATCCTGAGCAAAAACCACCACAATGTCTCCCCGTTTGACTTGTAACTTGCCCTCCGGCAGCGATAGCATCAGTCCCTTGTCGCCTCCTTCCCCCGGCGCAAAATCCCAGTGTGCCGGTTTCCCGTAGGATTTCTCGGCTTTGCCTTTCGACAGCAGGGCTACTCGCACTGGGTGTTCGCTGCGGTTGCTGACGCGCAGAATGCCGGCGGCTTTAATATTTGCAGGGATTGAGGCAAGCAATTCCTCCTCTGACTCTCGGGGCGCTGCTATTGAGTCGGGTTTTGGCTCGTTTGCGGTATCTGCCGAGGCTGTGGTGACTGGAGAAACGGGGGGTATTGGGGGGAGTGCGGTGGCTGCGTTCGGCAGATCGCTGGGCTGATTTGCACCGTTGGAAATCGTGATTTCAAAGCGTCCCAGAAACATTCCTATCATTAGGACGATCGACAATCCAATTAAAATCTGGTAAATTTTAAGCTTCATAAGTTTTATTCTTAAAAATATAGTTCGCACACCTGCAATTAGTCAAAATTATTTTGAATCTAGAGCCTGGGGCTGCTTTGCCACAAGATACAGATACACTTAATTAGTTGACCGATATCGAGCGAGCGTCTTTGCTAGCAAAGAGGAGGGCTTGACCTTCGATCGCCAAAGCTAATGCAGTCGTGGCGATCGCTCAATACCATCTTAAATGTTAAATTTTAAATTTTAGATGGGGGCCGACACACCCGGTAAACATTTAGAGTCGCTCTCGACCCGCATTTTTTAACTCATCAGTATATTTTTTAACGACTATGCAGAATACCCGAATTAACAGATTGCTTGACATTCTGGGCGAGCAATTCGCACGCTGGGCGAGCAATCCTTGGCGGCGGATTTCGCTTTTGCTCATTAGCTTGCTGTTCGGCACTTTTTTGGGAACTGCTCTTTCGACGATCGCCGGACAATCCTCTGATTGGGATATTATCGCCGCGGCGCTGTTGGTATTGTGGACGGAATTGGTGAGCCTGCTGCTTTATCGTTGGCAGCGGCCAGGAACTCGTTATTTATGGCTGGAAATGCTCCAAGCTCTGAAAATTGGTGTTACTTATAATTTATTTGTGGAAGCTTTCAAGCTTGGCTCTTAACAAGAGTTGAGTTGTAGGGGCCTTGCTTTCGAGTGTCCGCCCGATATTTTTAAGCAGATGGATCGATCGAACTTAAATCCTGTAGAAATTTTAGAAGCATGGATAACTGGCGATCGCCCGCTAACCAAGATCAGCGCCCGCGAGTTAGAATTGCTGGCAGTTTGGGAACTTGCGGATGAGGCGCGAGCGCGCGCTTTTAACATTACTCCCGACTCAGCAGCCGATGTTGTCCGTCACAAAACCGATTTATTCTTTGCTCTGCTTGACGAACTGCATACTTTCCCGCAAAAGTCAACTATTTTTCTCGAAACTTTGTGGAATCTTTGGCTGCCGCTAGCAATCCAATTATCTACTGAAAAACAAAGTTTAAATCGAACTCTCATTCAAGGAATTTTAGGAGGACAAGGAACCGGAAAAACGACTTTATGCCAAGTTTTGAAGGTGATTCTCGGAAAAATGGGATATTCTACGGTCAGCATTTCTTTAGATGACCTTTACAAGACTTATGCCGATCGCCAAAAACTCCAAAAAGCAGACCCCCGTTTAATTTGGCGCGGCCCCCCCGGAACTCACGATATTGACTTGGGAATAGCAGTTTTAGACAAGTTACGCGGTTCACAAACTAGCGAATTAGCAGCAGTTGATAATCTAAAATCCGATTTCCCGAAAACAGATATAATTAAAAATATAGAAATTCCCAGGTTTGACAAATCTGCCTGGGGTGGTGCGGGAGACAGAACTCAACCCGAAATTATTTGCGGTGCGGATATTGTACTGTTTGAAGGTTGGTTTGTCGGCATGAATCCAATCACTGATGCCACATTGAACGAGTTTTTAGCAACTGCGCCGTTTCCGATTTCTACAGAGGCTGACTGTCAGTTTGCGCGCGATATGAATGCGAAGCTGCACGACTATTTGCCGCTGTGGAACCGATTAGATCGGTTGATGGTTTTGTATCCCCGAGATTACCGCGTTTCTCAAGTGTGGCGGAATCAGGCGGAACGGGAAATGATGGCGCAGGGTAAGTCGGGAATGTCGGAAGCCGAAATTAATCGGTTTGTTGAATATTTCTGGAAAGCGCTGCATCCTGAGTTATTTATGCAGTCGATGCTGGAGGGCGATCGGGTGGATTTGGTAATTGAAATTTTGGGCGATCGCACTGCGAGCAAGATTTGTCGGGCGATCGACTTAAAATCAAGCAATTAGCGACACTTAAAACTGCATAGATTTGATATACTCCCCGCACATTAGCGGGCGGGGATTATTGACACTTCATTGGGACGCGCTACCAGTAGTCTTACCTTCCCTCCATGTCCGTTTATAGTCCAATACGGTTCACTTAAGACAGATCCCCCCTAACCCCCCTTGAAAAAGGG
>PVWI01000254.1 GCA_003003725.1 filamentous cyanobacterium Phorm 6
GCTTGAGAGCGTCGGTGTGCTTATTCCGAGCACTCCGTGAAGACCGACAGAAGCTAGGGCTGCCCACCAAAAAGGCTGGCGCAGCGGCTCGGAAAGGGCGTTGGCTAGGGAAGAAGAGTCAGTCATGACCGTGGAGAATTGGTAATTGGTAATTGGTTATTGGTTATTGGTTATTTGCGATCGATATTTTTTTATGGGAGCGGGTAAAATTCAGAAATTGGCAATTTAAAGGTATAAGTATAGCACGATCGTACTCAAAATTGCCCGATCGCCAGTAGATTGTCACAACAAAAGCCGTTGCAATGCCGTCCTTTCCTGGCTGGCAAACTCTATTAGTTGATTAAACAGGGGTTATTGGTGCGATCGACCTTTGTTTCCAATTCGGTTACAAAACCGGATTATCTTTAGCACTAAATTATTCAATCCCAAATTCACAATCTTACCAGCGATAGCGGTAAGTTTTAAAAGGAGCGCCCTCGATGCTGAGCAAGTCGATCGGATAAATTGGAGCGCCACTTGCCATATACTGAAACATTTCCCGAACTTCCTCTCCCCGCAGCGACAACTGGTCTAACTCTTTGAGAGAATACCAACCAGCACACAAAGTATGCTCATCCGGCTTGCTCTTGGGTGGTGTTTTATCTTCAGGACGAGCCACAAAAATGACTCGCAGGCGCACATTACCCCTAGGCATCACCGTATGCTCTACCCTGAGAATTCCTTCAACGATCACAGAAATGCCAGCTTCTTCAACGGTATTCCTCATAGCAGATGCGATCAAAGTCTCTCCTTTTTCCACTCGCCCTGCTGGGAGATACCACTGCTGATCGTACTTGCGCTCTTGTACCAATAGAAAGCGGTCTTCTAAGTGAACGACAACTAGGGTAAAATACAATGTCGGAATCGGCTCGCGAGCCATAGAAGTAGATATTCCCCAAGCAAAAAGTTTAACCAGCGGTAGATGTTAGCAGTCCCAAAGATGCTTCGGTAAGCGTTTTTGAGCTAAAAAAATGATCGTAGCACCCGGGCCGCAAAATCTATAGTCTAAAACCTAAAATTGACAATGCCATTACCCACCGTTATTTTACCAGGATATTTTGCTGCTGCTTCGGATTATCGGGAATTAGAAAAATCTTTAGTCGATCGAGGTTTCCCAACAGTAACAGTACCATTGAGCCAGCGAGATTGGTTGCCGACTTTTGGCGGGCGATCTAGGAGTGCCAATTTTGCGGCAGCTCGATCGCACTATCAAACAAATGTTACAGCAATACGCCGTCCCCCAGATCAATCTCATCGGTCATTCCGCCGGCGGCTGGATTTCTCGAATCTATTTGGGTGAAAAGCCTTACACAATTCACGGCGACGTGCTTGAGGATGTCGGTTTGTGGAACGCTCACCCTTGCGTCCACACTCTCATCACTTTAGGCACGCCACACGTCTCTGTTGAGCGTTGGACGCGCAAAAATCTCGATTTTGTCAAAATTCATTATCCGGGGGCTTTTCACCCGCAGGTGCGTTACGTGTGCGCTGCTGGGAAGGCTATTTTTGGCAAGCCCGCTTTAAAGACTTGGCTGGCTTACAAAAGTTACGAGTTGACCGTGGGGAAGGGCGAAACTTGGGGGGATGGAATTACGCCGGTGGAAGCTGCTCTTTTAGACGGGGCGGAAAATTTGGTGTTGGAAGGTGTTTGGCATTCGCCTCGTTCTCCGGGGAAGTGGTACGGTTCGCCGGAGGTTCTGTCTGCTTGGATTGGGTATTTGCGGTAGACAATGAACCGCGAAGACGCTAAGGACGCGAAGGAAGATGCGGAAGGTTGAAGGGAGGATTTAGAGTCATTGGTCATTAGTCATTAATCATTAGTCATTGCTGGGAGGAAGTTTGAGAGTTATTCGAGATGTCTATTTATTTTTTTCTCCGCAAGCCATCAACCAGAAACTCATCATTAATCGATCGCCCGCAGCGACAAACTCATCCCGCGAAACCAAATAACTGGCTATTTCTGACTCCGAAATCAACCCTTGTTTGACCATTTGTAAAATTGGCCCGGAGTCAAGCAAAGGTTGAAACGCTTCAATTCCTATGATATCGCTGTGGCTGACAACCGCTTCTAAATCAACGTTAGCAAACCCAGCTTGTTTGAGAATGCGGCACAGGTTTCGCCCGATCGATAAATCGCCGCCCCGCGATGCCATTACCTGTTTGAATTTCTCCCGGACAATCTGAACTGACCAAGGTGGATTTGTCAGCCAAAATAGATCCGCATCGCTATCAATAATCACCAGTTTGCCCCCTGGCTTCAAGATGCGAAATATTTCTCTAGCGGCGGCGACGGGATCGGGGAGGTGAACGAACAGCAAACGGGCGATCGCAAAATCGAATGTATTATCCTCTAAACCTGTATCTGCGATCGATGCTTGAATCCGATTTACTCGATCGCCTCCTTTGTCCTGTAAATATCCTACAGCTTTTTCGTGCAGTACCGGATCGATTTCTACCGCTGTTATTGAACTATTTGGCAGTAATTCTAAAAGTTTTTCTGTGAAAAATCCCGGCCCGCTACCCGCTTCTAAAACATTCATTCCGTCGGTTAAACCGAACCAGTTTAAAGTGCGCGCTTCTTTTTTCCAATTCAGGAGAACTTGAGCTTTTAACCGCTGGATTTCTGCCTCAAGTTCCAGATTATATGTGCTGGCTTGATAGGAACCTTCTGCTTGCATAGAGTCATAAATCGAAATTATTTTACCACAGAGAGCGCAGAGAACGCAGAGGAAGAGAAGAGAGAGATGAATAATTATGATGAAGTGCGGATTTTACCGGAACTGCGCTTTAGTGCAATTCTCGTTGCTGACATCCACAAACCTATTTGGCGGACAGATGCAGGACGAGAGACAGGTAATGGCTCTATTGTAATAAGAGGATGGATTAACAAAATAACGATGCTGTGCGGTAACGATTGAACTATGCACCAGACTTTACCTCAACCGGAGAAACGAACCTTTTTAGTCGTCGATGACCATGCGATGGTGTTAGGCGGCACGCTTGACATTCTGAGGAAGGAGTATCCACAGGCCGATATTATGACGGCTTCAACGGCTCAGGAAGCCCTTCAGCAAGTAGCACAGATTACCCCGGATCTGGTAATTGTGGATTTGGTGATGCCAGAGGCGATCGGCGAAACCCCCCAGGCAAATTCAGGGCTTCAACTCCTGAAAACGCTGATGGAGCATTATCCGAGTTTGAATATTGTAGTGCAGAGCGCCCATGTTCGGACTTTGGTTTGGCTGAAACCGTCGATCGACAATCATGAGGGCGGGTTTACGGTTGTTGATAAAAGCCAGCCGATCAAAGACTTGGTGGAGATGGTGGATTGGGCGCTGCACGAGCGGATTTATACTCCCAGAGAGATTCGCAATGGGCTGCAACTCAAGCCCGACTGGATGCAGGTGTTGCAATTTGCTTTTCAAGAGAGCTTGCAGGATACGGCGATCGCCAAACGGATGAATGTTTCTGAACGCACTGTGCAATACTACTGGACTAAGATTCGAGATGTGCTAGAAGTGTATCCCGAAAAAGATA
Source organism: filamentous cyanobacterium Phorm 6 (assembly GCA_003003725.1). Lineage (GTDB taxonomy): Bacteria > Cyanobacteriota > Cyanobacteriia > Cyanobacteriales > Microcoleaceae > Microcoleus. The sequence goes on from PVWI01000254.1 coordinate 3,577, forward strand.
AAAATCTGCGAATTCAAACGGAAGTGAAGGCTAGGGAAGAAGGAGTGATTGACTGATTGTTGACAGTTGACAGTTGACGGTTGACAGTTGACATTTGGCGAACTAATAACTAATAACTACTAACTACTGACTACTGACTACTGACTACTGACTACTGACTAAACAATACCGATGCAACCGGAAACGAGATGAAGCCCGATCGAACACAAGCAGTGAAAGCAGATATCTCAACTTGGTGGCGCGGATCGCTTCCAGGGGTGATGGTGATTGTCGCTGTGATGATGGCTAGATTCACGGGTGCGCTTCAGTTTTTGGAATTGGTGGCGTTCGATCGATTTCTGCTGCTGCGTCCTCCTGAACCAATGGATGAACGGATTGCGATCGTCGGCATTACGGAAGAAGATATTAAACGCGCTAAAACTTATCCGATTCCCGATCGCGAAATTGCCGATTTACTCAAACGGTTGCAGGCTTATCAACCGATCGCGATCGGCTTAGATATTGTCCGCGATATTCCGGTTGAACCGGGCCACGCCGAACTAACATCGGTGTTTCGTAATAGTAAAAATGCGATCGGAGTGGAGATTGCTTTGCCCGATCGCAGCGGCTTTACCGTCGCACCTCCGCCCGCGCTACCACCCGAACAGGTTGGCTTTGCAGATTTTGTCCTCGATGCGGATGGCTACCAGCGCCGCAGTTTATTGGGCACTGGCACTCACAACTCCCAGCAAGAATACCGTTTTTCCTTCGCCCTCGGGCTGGCAGAGCTCTATTTAGCAACCCGAGGAATTAAGTTAGGCGGTGGAATTCGCGATCAGGAGGCGATGCGATTTGGCAATATTGAATTTACCAGAATGCAGCCCAACTCTGGCGGATATGTGGGGGCGGATGCGGGCGGGAACCAGATTTTGCTGAATGTTCGCAGCGGGCCAAAGCCGTTTCGGGTGCTTTCCCTGGAGCAAATCAAGGCGGGACAAGTCAAGCCGGAGTGGATTCGAGGCAAGATTGTGCTGATTGGGATGATGTCTTTTAGTGCAAAGGATTTGGCAAGTTCCGGCGCGATCGCAGGTATCAATCCCGGACGGATTTACGGAGTGGAAATGCAAGCCCACGAAACCAGCCAGATTATTAGCGCGGTGCTGGATGGGCGACCGTTGATTCAGGTTTGGGGAGATGACTGGGAAACGCTCTGGATTGCGGTCTGGGGACTCTTGGGGATGAGTTTGGGACGATTTCTGCGATCGCCGTGGAAAATTTTGTTGGGGCTCTTAATCGCCAGTATCAGCTCGATCGCGATCTGTTACTGGCTGATTCTGATGGGGTGGTGGATGCCGATCGTACCTGTGTTCCTGATTTTGGTGCTAAATGGGGCTGGTTCAACGGCGGCACTCTTCTATCGCCACCAGCAGGAATTGCGACTGCGATTGGAAGAACGTCAATTTGCGATCGAACAGACCTTTAATGCGATTCATAGCGGGCCTTTACAAACATTGGTGGGGATTTTGAGAACTGCTCAGGAGCAAGATCCACCGCCACCATTTTTACCGGATTTGCAACGCCTGAGTCAAGAATTACGGGAAGTTTACGGATCGGTGCAGCGAGATGCGATCGCCGATGAACCGCATTTGCGAATGGGAAGTGCGATCGAATTAGCCCTGCAAGCCCCGTTGCATGAATTGCTCTACAAAGTCTATTCCAACGCGCTGGAACAAGAATTGCCCTACTTCCAAACAATCAAATTCAAAATTGTGCAGTTCGATCCCTTGAACACCGAACATCTGCGGTTGGAACACAAGCGAGGACTCTGCCGCTTTCTCGAAGAAGCGCTCTGCAATGTGGGAAAACACGCGATCGCAACCACTCGTTTGACTGTAATTTGCACTCAGGAGGGCGATCGACAAGTGATTCGGGTGGCAGATAATGGTAAGGGGAAACTGTCTGACTCAGAATCGGCAATCCAAGATTTAAACGCTAATATCCAACCTTCAGGATTAGGAACCCAGTTGGCAAACAATTTAGCCAAACAATTAGGCGGAACATTTCAGCGCTATCCGAATGTACCGAGGGGAACGGTGTGTGAGTTAACTTGGTCAGCCAAACGGCGGTGGTTTTGGTAATTGCTTCCTCAGAGTTAGCATCGAAATTATTAGCCGAAATGAGGAGACGGCAGTGCCGTGTCCCTACAAATATTTGTAGGGACACGGCACTGCCGTCTCCTCTATATTGCAGATTCAGTTAAGGAGAATTGTATCAATTGTGTTGGTTTCGTTCCTCTACCCAACCTACGCGCTCGGCGGTTGAAACCGCGTCTACACAAACAAAGTCGGCCTGCGCCGACTAAGAATTCTGTCAACTGTCAACTGTCAACTGTCAACTGTCAACTGTTTATTTGCACCTTCCCGCAAACGAAGCTTGTGGGCAGTCCTCTATTATGTTTGTGTATTGTCGATTACCGTAGAAAATAGTTACACAGAGGATTCAGATGATAACTCACGGATTGAAACGTCGAACCATTTACTCTGCCGGCATTGCGAGTTTAATCCTGAGTGTTTCATTCTGGATTCCGATCGCAGCGCTGGCAAAATATACTCCTCCTCCAAACCCTTCTAAACCCAAAGAAACGGGCACGAATACGACTCGCGGCGGCAGTTGCGAAGGTGATTCATCAGCGGTATTAACTGCTTTGGTGCCGTTTAGCCATATGGGACAGACGATTTCCGGGTATCCGACTTTTATCTGGTTTGTACCCGATCGCACTTCTCGTCCGTTGCAATTCCGGCTGTTTACTCGATCGGGACAACTACTCTATAGAACCGAGATGCAGAGTCAGCCAGGAATCATGTCCGTTGCTTTGCCCGCAAATCTGCCCCAACTGTCGATCGGGCAATCCTATCAGTGGCAAGTGGTGTTGGTGTGCGATCCGAATGTTCCTTCGAGGAATGTGGTGGCGGCGGCAGAAATTCAAGTGGTGCAGCCTGCGGCGTCGTTGCAGTCTCAACTTGCAGCCGCGTCAACTCCCCAACAGCGGATCGATCTGTATGCTTCGGCTGGGCTGTGGTATGACGCGATCGCGGAAGCGCGCAAAGCCTCTGAGACTTCTCAAAACCAAGCGGCTGTGCTGGAATTGCTGGATTCTCTGGCTAGTTCGGAAGCCCAACCTTTGAAAGATTGGAGCGATCGATTGCGACAAATTAGGGCGATCGAACAACAGCGCCAACTCCCACAACCCAAACCCTAAAATCCTATGCAGCCTTTTTCGCTAACACTGTTTAAATCCAGTAATCGTAAAGTGCGATCGGGCTTCCTCTTTCCCCTCGCCTTTTGCCTTTTATCTGTTGCTTTTTACATTCCTCCGCATTTTTCACTCCCGGTTGTTGCTCAGGCTAGCAAGGTTAGTGAAGCAGAGGGCGATCGGCTAATACAACAGGGCAACCAACAATATGATACTCGCCAAGTCCAAGCAGCGCTGAGTTCCTGGCAACAGGCACTGCAAATTTATCGCGCCCTCAAAAACCGCCAAGGTGAGGGTACGGCACTGGGCAGTTTGGGAGTTGCTTACATCAATCTGGGCAACAATGCCAAAGCCATCGAGTATATGGAGCAGAGTTTAGCCATCTCCCGCGAAATTCAAGACCGTCTTGGGGAAGGGAATGCACTGGCCAATTTAGGACTCGCTTACTACTCTCTGAACAACTATGCCAAAGCCATTGAGTATTCACAGCAGTGGTTAGCGAGCGCCCGCGAAATTAAAAACCGCCAAAGGGAGGATAATGCACTGCGTATTTTGGGAGCTGCTTACTACTCTCTGAACAACTATGCCAAAGCCATTGAGTATTTGCAGCAGTGGTTAGCCATCGCCCGTGAAGTTAAAGACCGCCGAGGAGAAGGCTCAGCACTGGGCAATTTGGGAGTCGCTTATTTGGATCTGGGCAACTATGCCAAAGCCATTGAGTATTTGCAGCAGTGGTTAGCCATCGCCCGTGAAGTTAAAGACCGCCGAGCAGAAGGTTCAGCACTGAGGAATTTGGGAGTCGCTTACCGCTATCTGGGCAACTATGCCAAAGCCATTGAGTATTCACAGCAGAGTTTAGCCATCGCCCGTGAAGTTAAAGACCGCCGAGGAGAAGGTGCAGCACTAGGCAATGTGGGACTGGCTTACGGCTTTCTGGGCAACTGGGCCAAAGCCATTAAGTATGCACAGCAGACTTTAGCGATCGCCCGCGAAATTAAAGACCGCCAAAGTGAAGCTAGGACACTGGGCAATTTGGGAGCCGTTTACGGCTTTCTGGGCAATTGGGCCAAAGCCATTGAGTATGCACAGCAGACTTTAGCCATCGCCCGCGAAATGAAAGACCGCCAAAGTGAAGGTGGGGCGCTCAACAACCTCGGATGGGCGTTCTTTAAGGTTGGCAACCTAACAGAATCTGAAAAAATGCTCATGAATGGGATTCAAGTTTGGGAATCAATGCGACAAATGCTCGGTTCCAACGACGCGAATAAAGTCTCCATCTTTGAAGAACAAGCTCGCACCTATAAACTTCTACAAGAAGTCCGGGTGGCTCAGAATAACCCGATCGCCGCGTTAGAAATTGCCGAACGGGGACGTGCCCGTGCCTTTGTCGATCTACTCACACAACGCTTATCAACTGGTAATGCCAATTCGGTCATTACCGCTGCTCCCAACCAGGATCAAATCCGCCAAATCGCCAAAGCACAGAACGCCACTTTGGTTCAGTATTCGATCGTCTACGATGACTTTCAGATTGAGGGCAAACAAGTGGGGCGTGAATCTGCCCTCTACATCTGGGTGATTCAACCCACGGGCGAAATCACATTCCGCGAGGTAGACCTCAAACCCCTTTGGCAAAAAAACAACGCCTCCCTAGCCAGCTTGATCGTTGGCAATCAAGAATTCCTCGCTGTCCGCAGTCGCAGCAGTCTTGGCTCCACCCAACCCCAACCCGACTTACCGACACTGCATCAACTGCTGATCGATCCCATTGCCAGTCTCCTCCCCAAAGATCCCAATGCCCATGTCATTTTCATTCCCCAAGGTTCCTTGTTCCAGGTACCCTTCCCCGCCCTCCAAGATGCCAACGGCACTTACTTAATCCAAAAACACACGATTCTCACCGCCCCCTCGATTCAAGTTCTGGCATTAACTCGACAACAGAAGTTAGCACAGAAGCCAGTCAACAGCAGTAACGCTCTAGTCTTGGGCAATCCCACGATGCCGAGTGTGTCTCCCTCTCCAGGAGCTCCCAAACGGCAATTGTCTCCTCTACCTGGAGCGGAAGCTGAAGCTAGAGCGATCGCCCCTCTGCTCAAAACTCAAGCCATCACAGGCGCTCAAGGGACAAAAGCTGCGATCGTCCAAAAAATGCCCCAAGCATCCATTATTCACCTCGCCACGCATGGATTGCTGGATGATGTGCGCGGATTGGGAAGTGCGATCGCCCTTGCTCCTTCTGGCAACGATGACGGCTTATTGACCGCAGAAGAGATTTTCGATATGAAACTGCAAGCAAGTTTAGTTGTTTTGAGTGCTTGCAACACTGGAGAAGGCAGAATTACCGGGGATGGGGTGATTGGTTTATCGCGGGCTTTGATTTCCGCAGGAGTGCCGAGTGTGATCGTCTCCCTGTGGAGGGTTCCCGATGCGCCTACAGCAGAATTGATGCAGTCGTTTTATAAAAACCTTCAGAACAACCCGAATAAGGCGCAGGCTTTGCGGCAGGCAATGTTAACCACGATGAAAACTCATCAAGAGCCGCGAAATTGGGCGGCATTCACGTTAATTGGGGAGGCAGAGTAAGGACGATCGCTCTAATCTGCTTGTCGCGATCGATCTGGTATATGTTGTGCATTGAAATTGTATATTTTAACCCACATTCCGCACCCCCAACTGGCACATAGGGGGATTGAGGGAGTAAAAGTGAATCATCCAAGACAAAAATGAG